>JBARBX010000157.1:0-4575 GCA_049793535.1 Steroidobacteraceae bacterium
CTGGCGGGTGCGCGGCGAGTTGCAGAACTTCCAAACCATCGACATCACGGTGCCGACGGCCTGCGCCGCGGGTTCCGCGGTGCCCGCGGGATTCTGCGACCAGCGGCCCTACTCGCGGGTACCGCGGATTCAGGCGAATGCGCTGTGGCCCATGCCGGGCACGAACTTCGAGTTCGCGCTCGACAGCGAAGCCGTCAATTTCATCCGCGAGGTCGGTCCGACGGGAGTACGCCTGAACGTGGCGCCGGAAGTTCGCTGGTCGAGCCGCGGGCCGGGGTATTTCTTCGAGCCCGCGATCGGCTACGACTTCACGCAGTACGACCTCAAGAACGCGGCCGCCGGCGGACCGGACGCCTCGAGCACGCCGACCCGGACGCTGCCCTACGCGCGGCTGGACGCCGGTCTGGTGTTCGAGCGCGACGCCGGCTCGCAGGGCCAGCGCACCCAGACTCTCGAGCCGCGCATGGTCTATAGCTATGTGCCCTACCGCAACCAGGACACGCTGCCGATTTTCGATACCGGATTGCCCGATTTGAACCTGACCGAGTTGTTCCGCACCAACCGGTATGTGGGCGAGGACCGCATCGGCGACGCGAACCAGATGGCGCTCGCGTTGACCACACGACTGTTCGATCACGTCTCGGGGGCGCAGTACCTGTCGGCCACCATCGGCCAGATCCGCTACTTCACGATTCCGCGAGTCGACCTCCCCGCCGATGCGCTGCTGCAATCTTCCGGGCAGACCGTCGTGACGGTTCCCGGGGTCAATCCCCTCGCCCTGCCCGGACAGGCGCTGGTCAACGCGCGTGGTCAGCTCTTGAGTGTCGCTCCGGGGCAATATGTCTCGGGACTCCCCATTCAGACCCTGGCCGTCCCCGGGGCGGTGCAGACGCAGAATTTCCGCGCCTCGGATATCGTCGCCGACATCGCCGTGACGGCGTACAAGCATTTCAGCTTCAATTTTGACTACCTGTGGAACCCCTACACCTCGCAAACCGACAAGTCGGAGGTGTCGCTGCAGTACCGCCCGGACCCCACCCGGGTGGTGAACATCGGCTACCGCTTTCAAGAAAACGTGCTGGACCAGTCGGTCATCCTGAAACAGTGGGACGGGTCGTTCGCCTGGCCGATCGCGGCGCACTGGAACACCGTCGGGCGCTGGGTTTATTCCCTGGAGGACCGCAAAACCATCGAGCAAGTGGCTGGTTTTGAATACAAAAGTTGCTGCTACCGCATACAAGTGGTGCAGCGCCGCTATGTCACCAACCGGCTCGGAGGACTGGACACCTCGATTGCATTACAATTGGAACTGACGGGCTTAAGTTCTGTCGGAAAACGAGCGGATTCCTTCTTGGAACAGTCGATCCGCGGGTACTCCACCCGGGACCCGAATGCCCAGAGCTCGACCCCTTAAGATCCAGGACACAGTTGAAACATGCGTAAAATTGCCTTCTTTTGCCTCAATGCGGCCGCAGTGGCCTTAGTGTCGACCGTGGCCCTCGCGCAGACCCGCGATATCGGCGTGCACGGCGAGCTGCTCGATCGCATTGCGGCCATCGTGAACGACGGCCTGGTGCTGAAAAGCGAGCTGGACGCCCAAATGGACGCGGTCACCAAGCGCCTGCAGGAGCAGAAGGTGGAGCTGCCCTCGCAAAGCGTCCTCAAACAGCAGGTTCTCGATCGGCTGATACTGCAGGAAATTCAGGCGCAGCACGCCAAGAGAGTCGGCCTGACCGTATCCGACGAGCAGCTAAACAGCGCCCTCCAGGAAATCGCCAGCCGCAACAAGATCCCCTTCGACCAGCTACCGACGGCACTCGCGGCACAGGGAGTCGACTACAAGCAGTACCGCGAGAGCATGCGCCGGGAATTGACCTTGAGCACGTTGCGGCAACGCGACGTCATCTCGCACATCAATGTCTCGCCGCGTGAGTTGGAGCAGTTTCTCGCACGCCAGGATTCGGCGGCGGCGAACGATGAGTTCAATGTCTCGCACATTCTGCTGTCGCTGCCGGAGGCCGCCACTCCGCAACAGCTCGAGGACATCTCGCGCAAGGCCCATGATTTGGCCGCACGCGCCGCCAAGGGCGAGGACTTCGGTCAGCTCGCCATCGCCAACTCCAACAGCCAGACGGCCCTGGAAGGCGGACAGCTCGGCTGGCGCAAAGGCACTCAATTGCCCGAGTTCATTCTGCAGCTCGTGACGAAGATGAAACCCGGCGAGGTCAGCGAGCCGGTGCGCACGCCGAGCGGCTTTCACATCGTCAAGCTGAACGAGCGGCGCAGCGGCGAGACGAAGGTGATCATCAACCAGATTCACGTCCGCCACATTCTCATGAAGACCAACGAGCTGGACGACGACGAGACGGTGCGGCAGAAGCTCTCCAAGTTGCGCGACCGCATCATGAAGGGTGAGGATTTCGCGGGCCTTGCATCCACCAATTCGGCGGACCCGGGCTCCGCGCCGGACGGCGGCGATTTGGGCTGGACGGGACCGGGCACCTTTGTGCCGGAGTTCGACAAGGCCATCGCCGACCTCAAGGTCAACGAGATCAGTCAGCCGTTCAAGACGCGATATGGCTGGCACATCGTGCAAATGCTGGGCACCCGGACCTACGACAGCACCGATGACGTGCGCCGCCAGCGGGCCTTCGCCGCCATTCGCGAGAGCAAGGCGGACGAAGAGACCGAGTTGTGGCTGCGCCGATTGCGCGACGAGGCTTTCGTTGAGATCAAGATGTGATGCCGACGCCCAGCGTCATGTAGTGTACGTACCGCGCATCGTCATCACGTCGGGTGAACCCGCAGGCGTCGGGCCGGATGCCTGCGTCGTCCTGGCGCAATCCGATTGGCGGGCCGACATCGTGGTGGCGGCGGATGCCGAATTGCTCGCCGCGGCGGCCGGCGACCTGAAGGTTCCGCTGGCTCTCGAACCCTACGACTCCTCGAAGGCGTCCGTCGCGCATCGCGCGGGGGTCCTCAAAGTCATGCACATTCCGACGGCTCGACGGGTGTCTGCGGGGCGGCCCGACCCGCGCAATGCTGCCTATGTGATCGAGATGCTGGACCGTGCCTGCGACGGCTGCATGAACGGCGAATTCGCGGCCATGGTGACGGCGCCGGTACAAAAGAGCACCTTGATGGACGCCGGCTATGCATTTACCGGCCATACCGAATATCTCGCCTTGAGAACTCGCGCGGCCATGCCGGTCATGCTGCTGGCGAGCGCCGGGCTTCGCGTGGCGCTGGTGACGACCCATTTGCCGCTGGCGGAGGTGCCGCGGTCAATTACTCGCGAGCGCTTGCGCGCCACGCTGCGCATCGTCCACACGGATCTGGGCCGGCACTTTTCGCTGAATCAGCCGAGAATCGCGGTGTTGGGGCTCAATCCGCACGCGGGCGAGGCCGGACATTTGGGCAGGGAGGAAATCGAGGTGATCGAGCCCGTGATCCGGGAGCTCAGGGCGGAGGGCATGGACCTTCAAGGGCCGGTGCCCGCCGATACGGCGTTTACTCCGCGCTTTCTGCAAGGCGCCGACGTCATCGTCGCGATGTACCACGATCAGGGTCTGCCGGTGATCAAGCACTCGGGGTTCGGCAATGCCGTGAACGTGACCCTGGGACTGCCGATCTTGCGCACCAGCGTCGATCACGGAACGGCGTTGGACCTGGCGCGCACCGGCAAGGCGGATTCCGCAAGCTTGCGTGCGGCGTTGAGTCTCGCCATCGACATTGCGGCACCTTCCGTTCATGCCGGTCCGTAAGCGCTTCGGACAGCACTTTCTCCACGATCCCGGAGTGATCCGCCGCATCATCGACTTGGTGGCGCCCGAAGCCTGCGAACGCATCGTCGAAGTCGGCCCCGGCCGCGGTGCGCTGACCTGGGGACTGCTGGAGCGCGCCAGGCGCCTGGATGTGATCGAGATCGACCGGGATCTGGCCGCGTCGATCCAAGCCGATCGGCGTACCGGCAGCGGCCTGCACGTGCACGTCGAGGACGTGCTCGAAACGGATTTCGTCCGCCTGCAAGGCGGCGGCGAACCGCTGCGCATCGTCGGCAACCTCCCGTACAACATTTCCACCCCCTTGCTGTTTCGCCTGCTGGCGCAGCGCGCCGCCATCTCGGACATGTACTTCATGCTGCAAAAGGAGGTCGTGGATCGAATGGTCGCAGCTCCGGGAACCCGTGCCTATGGGCGATTGACCGTCATGCTCGCGGCGGTTGCCGAGGTCGAGGGCCTGTTCGACGTTGGTCCCGGCGCCTTTGTGCCGCCTCCCAAGGTGTGGTCCGCAGTCGTGCATTTGCGGCCCACCGCCAATCCCCGCTTCGACAGCGGCCGGGAAGGCGCGCTGCGAACCTTGGTGACGACGGCGTTCTCGCACCGGCGCAAGACGCTGCGCAATTCGCTCAAAGGACTGCTCGACGCGCGGCAGATCGAATGCTGCGGCATCGATCCGCAATTGCGGCCCGAGACGCTGGCGCCGGCGCAATTCGGCCTGTTGGCCGCCCATTACTCTAGGAGCCTCTGAGTATTCCCGCTGAGCCGCGGGGAATACTCAGACAGGCTCCTGGAT
>JBARBX010000158.1:0-1906 GCA_049793535.1 Steroidobacteraceae bacterium
GTGGCCCCCCTTCTACAATAAGGTCGAGCCCACGCTGATGGGCATGCCGTTCTTTTACTGGTTCCAGCTATTTTGGGTCATCGTCAGCGCGGTCTTCACCGCCGTCGTTTATTTTGCCGTCCGCGAATAGCCCATAGCCCAAAGAAAAATTAGACCAATCGGGGGATTGTCGTGCAGGAAGTGAACTGGATTGCACTGGCCATTTTCATCGCGCTGTTCGGTTTCGTTGCTTGGTTGGGGTTCGCCGCCGCTCATTGGCGCAAGGGCGATCTCGACCAGCTGCATGAATGGGGGCTCGGTGGGCGGCGCTTCGGCACGGTCGTCACCTGGTTTCTGGTCGGCGGCGACGTCTATACCGCCTACACCTTCATCGCCGTTCCCGCGCTCGCCTTCGGCGCCGGCGCCGTCGCGTTCTTCGCCGTGCCATATACCGTCATCATCTATCCCATTCTGTTTCTGGCGTTTCGGCGCATTTGGCATGTGTGCCACAAGCATGGCTACATCACCGCGGGCGATTTCGTGCGCGGGCGTTTCGGCAATCGCTGGCTGGCACTGGCCGTGACCGTGACCGGAATCGTCGCGACCATGCCGTATATCGCCCTGCAGCTCGTCGGCATTCAAGTCGTGATCGGTGCGCTCGGCATATCCGGGACGGGATTCGTCGCCGATCTGCCGCTGATCATCGCCTTCGTAGTGCTCGCCGCCTTCACCTACTCGAGCGGACTGCGCGCGCCGGCGTCGATCTCCATAGTCAAGGATATTTTGATCTACGCCACGGCGCTGGCGGCCGTCATCATCATTCCCATGCATATGGGCGGATTCGGCAAGATCTTTGCGGCCGTACCGGCGCAGAAGCTGCTGCTGGCGGTTCCGGGACCGAATACCACAGGTTCCTACAGCGCCTATGCCACATTGGCACTGGGCTCGGCATTCGCGCTCTTCCTCTATCCCCACACGCTCACGGGAATCTTGAGCGCCAACAGCGGACATGCCATCCGCCGCAATGCCGCCATGCTGCCCGGCTACACCCTCATGCTGGGCCTGCTCGCACTGCTGGGATTCTTCGTCATCGCCGCGGGGGTCGACAAGCTGCCTGAATACGCCGCGGGGTTCAAGCAGTTCGGCAGCAACTTCGCGGTACCCGCGCTGTTGATGCACAGCTTTCCCTCGTGGTTCGTGGGAATTGCCTTCGCGGCGATCGGCATCGGCGCGCTGGTACCGGCGGCCATCATGTCGATTTCGGCGGCAAATCTCTACACCCGCAACATTCACCGCGAGTTCATCAACAAGAACCCGACCCAGAAGCAGGAATCGCACATCGCGAAGCTCGTATCGCTGGTCGTGAAGGCGGGCGCGCTGGTCTTCATCCTGTTCGTCCCGACGAAGTACGCCATTCAACTGCAGCTCCTGGGAGGCATCTGGATCATCCAAACGCTTCCGCCGGTGATGCTGGGCGCCTATACCCGCTGGTTCAATTCCTGGGCGCTGCTGGCCGGGTGGGCGGTCGGCACCTATGCGGGCACGGCCATGGCCGTCGCCGCCAAGCTGTCGCCGACTTTTCCGCTGCACCTGGGCGACCACACTTTTCCCGGCTACACGGCGGTGTATACGGTGCTGCTGAATCTCTTGGTGGCCATCATTCTCACGCCGATTTTCAACGCTATGGCCCCGCAGCGACCGCCGGTCGATGAGACCGTCGCCGCCGACTATCACGCCTGACACCGGCCGTAGCGCCCCCACGCCGCCGCGCGACAAGCCGGGCCGCACCGCGACGATGCGCTGAAGTCCGCACCGCGACGATGCGCTGAAGTCCGCACCGCCGCTGCGGCGGACCGCGACCAATCACGTCTTGTCCTTTGCGCCGAGCGCGCCGCACAAATCTACTGTCGATAGTGCTATATTCATT
>JBARBX010000159.1:0-2782 GCA_049793535.1 Steroidobacteraceae bacterium
ATCCAGGCCATCGAAGCGCCGACCAATGCCGAGCGCGGCGCCGCCATCGAGGGTGCGCAGATCGTGCTCGCCACGGGCGCAGCCGGCATCACCCTGCTCGATGAGCGGCAGTGGCAGGGCAGCGCCGCCCTGGAACTGCTGGCGGACGCCAATGCATCGCCGCCGGCGGGCATCGAAGGTGTGGGTCAGAGCGACCGGGGCGTCGTCAAGCATGGCAAGATACTCTTCGGCTCTCTCGGCTTCGGCGCGCTCAAACTGGCGCTGCATCGAGCCTGCGTCGCGCGGCTGTTCGAGCAGAACGATCTGCTGCTCGACGCCGAAGAAATTTATGCCATCGCCAAATCGATGGTCGGTTGAACAGTCGCAGGGCGGCGAATGATGGTTACACAATTCTCGGTTGAGAGGTTTCTGGACGAACTCGCGGGCGGCAATCCGACTCCGGGGGGCGGCAGCGCGGCCGCCATCATGGGCGCCATGGGCGCCGCACTCGTCTCCATGGTCTGCAACGTCACCATCGGCAAGAAGGGCTACGAAGGCGTCGAGGCCGAGATGCGGGCCATACTCCTCGAGTCCGAGAGAGTGCGGCGACGTCTGACGGCCATGGTGGCCGAGGACATCGCGGCATTCGACAGCATCATGGCGGCCTACAAGCTGCCCAAGGACAGCCTCGAGGATAAGGCACGGCGTGCCGCCGCGATCCAGGCCGGCCTGCGCCGCGCCACCGAGGCACCGCTCGATTGTGCGCGGGTATGCGCCGAAGTCATTGCACTCGCACGGCGCGCCAGCGAGCACGGCTATCTCAACGTCATCAGCGACGGCGGCGTCGGAGTGCTCGCGGGGTTCACGGGGCTGCGCAGCGCCGCGCTCAACGTCTATATCAACGTGCCCGCCCTCAAGGATCGCGCCTTCGCCGCGGCGGCAACCGCTGAAATCGAAAGGCTGATCCAGGCTTGCGCTCCCGAAAGCGAAGCGGTGTACGAGACCGTGCGCGGGAAGCTGGGCTAGGTTACGGCAGCGTGCGGTGCCGAGGAGCCGCAAAAGCCGACGCTGGCGCATCGCGAGACTCCTGCCGAGCCGACGCACGCGGCGGCGTGTGCTTCGGCTGTTCCGCCGGGCGCCGCCCGCTGCGCGGGCGCTCACCGTCCTCGCGCTCGCCCTCATTCTGTGGTTGATCCTCAACTGGGTCTACCAAGTCGTCCGCAAGCCGTCGGAGCTCTTCTTCCCCGTCAGCGGCACGCTCAACAAGAGGCCGGCGGAAACTTGGGCGCAGTACGCCCCACTGTTTCGACGATACTCCACCAGCGTAATTTCCCCGGAGCTGCTCGCGGCGCTCGCCCAGGTCGAAGGGTCCGGCAATCCGGTGGTGCGCACCTACTGGCGCTGGTCCTTCAACGCCAAGCCCTTCGAGGTGTACCGCCCGGCATCGAGTGCGGTGGGCATGTACCAGATCACCGACGGCACTTTCGCCGAGGCCCGGCGCTACTGCATCCACGATCACACGGTGGTCGAGGACGGTCCCTGGAATGACTGGAATTCCTGCTGGTTCAACCGTCTGTACACCAGGGTCATCCCTTCGCATGCGGTGGAGCTCACGGCGGCGTATCTCGATCGCAGCGTGACGGGCGTTTTGGATCGCCACCACGTGAAGTTCGCGGCGCAGGAGCGCAAAGACGAGTTGGCCGCGGTCATCCATCTCTGCGGCGCGGGCGCGGGAGATGCCTTTGTGCGGCGCGGTTTGCGGCTGGCGGAGGGTGAGCGCTGCGGCGACCACGACGCCCGGAACTATGTCGCGCGAGTCGCCGGCATGGAGCGCGTTTTCCGGAGCATCGAGTCTAGCTCTCGATGAGTATGGCGCGAAAGTCATTGACGTTGGTCAAGGTCGGACCGGTCACGACAGAGTCGCCGAGTGCCGCAAAGAATCCGTGGCCGTCGTTGTTGTCGAGCATGTCCTTCGGCTTCAAGCCCAGTGACCATGCGCGGGCGAGGGAGTCGGGCCCGATGCAGCCGCCCGCGATCTCTTCCTGACCGTCGACTCCGTCCGTGTCGCCGGCCAGGGCATGGATTAGCGAGTGCCCCTCCAGCGCGATCGCCAGCGACAACAGAAACTCGACATTGCGTCCGCCGCGCCCGCCTCCCCGCACCGTGACCGTGGTCTCTCCGCCGGAGAGCAGGACGCAGGGCGGGGCGAAGGGTTGGCTGCGCTCCGCGATTTGCAATGCCACCCCCGCGAATACCTTGCCCACATCGCGCGCCTCGCCTTCGATGGCGTCTCCGAGAATATGCGGCGAAACGCCCGCCGCCTGCGCCACGCGGGCAGCGGCTTCGAGCGCCATTTGCGGGGTGGCAACAATGTGCAATTCGGAGCGCGCCAGCCGCGCATCGCCGGGCTTCACGGATTCGCCGCGGCCGCTCTCCAGCACATCGCGCACGGCTTGCGGCAGCTCGATGCCGTAGCGGCGCAGGATGGTGAGTGCGTCGGCGCACGTGGTCGGATCCGCCACCGTCGGACCGGAGGCGATATCGACGGGCCGGTCGCCGGGTACGTCGGAGATAAGCAGAGTGAGCACCCGCGCAGGATGACAGGCCGCACCCAGCCGGCCGCCCTTGATGGCGGACAGATGGCGCCGCACGCAGTTGATCTCGCGAATGGTGGCGCCGCTCGCCAGCAAGGCGCGATTCACGTATTGCTTCAGATCGAGGTCGAGACCGGCCGCCGGCAGCGGCATCAACGCGGAGCCACCGCCCGAGAACAGGCACAGCACCAGATCATCCGCCTGCAGCG
>JBARBX010000160.1:0-2924 GCA_049793535.1 Steroidobacteraceae bacterium
CCCCGCGCGGGGTGTTCGAGTTCCGCTATTTCTTCTCGAGCCACGTCGAGGCCGCGGACGGCACCGAAATGTCGTCCACGGCGATTCGCGCCAAGATCAGGAAATTGATTTCGCAGGAGAATCAGGAAAATCCGTGGAGCGACAGCAAGCTCGCGGAAATTTTGTCGCAGGAGGGCATTCCGGTGGCCAGGCGCACCGTTGCCAAATATCGCGAAGGCATGCAAATCGCGCCGTCCAACGAACGGAAGCGAGCGGCTGCCCGCGCGTCGTAAAACAGTAGTAGGAGGAAACATGCAGCTCGATCTCAGCGGTCATCATGTCGAAGTAACCGAATCCCTACGCGCTTACGTCATCAAGAAATTCGAGCGCATCGCTCGGCACTTCGAACAGCTCATCGACGTTCACTGCGTGCTCACCGTCGAAAAATTCGGCCACAAGGCCGAGGCCACTCTCATGCTGCGGGGAAACAAGATCTACGCCGACGCCACCGAAACCAACATGTATGCCTCGATCGACGCGCTCACCGACAAGCTCGATCGATGCGTCAAGAAACACAAGGAAAAGGCCGCCGACCACCATGCCGAGGACGTGATCAAGGCGCGTTTGTCCAGCTAACCGCCCGCGTGTCGATGCGACTGATCATCGTGAGCGGGCTGTCGGGCTCCGGGAAGAGCGTCGCTCTGCACGTGCTCGAGGACATCGATTTCTATTGCGTCGACAACATTCCCGCGGCATTGCTCAAACCCTTCATCTCGCACACCGTCCGCGGCATGGGCGACACCTATCCCAGAACCGCGGTCGGCCTGGATGCGCGCAACCGGCCGAACGAGATCGAGACCATTCCGGCCCTGGTCGGCGAGTTGCGGCGCAGCGGAATCGGCTGCGAGGTCCTGTACCTGCACGCCAGCGACGAAGTCATCCTGAAGCGCTACGCCGAGACGCGCCGCAAGCATCCCCTGGTCACCGGCGACGTCAGTCTGCGCGAGGCGATCGCTTCGGAGCGACGGCTGCTGGAGCCCATCTCCAGCGCGGCGGACTTGATTCTGGACACCTCCAACCTGGGCGTTCACGCCTTGCGCGAAATGATTCGCGAGCGTGTCGACCGGCGGCGGGACGGGCGCCTGTCGCTGATGTTCGAGTCGTTCGGCTACAAGCACGGCATACCGGGCGATGCGGATTTCGTCTTCGATGTGCGCAGCCTGCCGAACCCCTACTGGGAACAGGCGCTGCGCCACTTGAACGGGCGCGACGCGGCGGTGATCGAGTTCCTTGCAGGTCACGCCGGCGTCCGCGGCATGATCGCGGATCTGATCGCGTTCCTGGAGCAGCGCCTCGGCGAGTTCGCCCGGGCGAATCGCAGCTACTTGACCATTGCGGTCGGCTGCACCGGCGGACAGCATCGCTCGGTGTACATCGCCGAGCAGCTTGCCGCGCACTTTCGCAAGGAATATCCGCAAGTCCTCACGCGGCACGATTCCCTAGCTCGGTGAGGAGCGGGTGCGGGGTGCGTGCCTGACTCCCAGGAATTCCCGGATCTCGTCCGCGCGGGCGCGCGTGTCCTCGACTCCCATGGCGATCATGTCGCGGGTGAAGCCGCGCTCGAACAACAGGTAGCTGAGCAGCATCGTGCTGGCGGCGCTGCCGGCACCCATCATGCGCAGCAGCGTGCGCAGGCTCCTCGGCAGCTCGCGGGCGTGCCGGCGCGCGATTTCGTTCACGTCCCGCGACGGGGTCATCACCAGGAATTCGATGCGCCGTGCGTCGTTGTTCTCGTTGTAGCGGCTGATGCGCTCGAGATCCGCGTGAAGCTGATCCATGAACAGCGAATCCAGCATGAAGCCGAACATCTGCCCGAAGCTGGGTTCGACCGCCGGCCGCTTGGCGGGAACGCCGGCGGAGACCGGGTCGTTGACGCCGATGATGAACAGGCGATTCGCCCCCAGATGTATCGCCGGACTCAACGGCGAGGTCTGGCGCATGGCGCCGTCGCCGTAAAATTGATCGTGCAGCAGCACCGGGCGAAACAGGAAGGGGAGGGACAGGCTGGCCATCAGATGGTCCAGCGTCAGGGGCACTCGCGCGCCCTTGCGGTACACCCGGGACCAGGGCTCGATGGGGGAGGCCGCCGCGTAGAACGTCACCGAATCCGCGTCGGCGTAGCAGGTGGCGCAGATTCCGAGCGCCTGCACATGCTTCTTGTAGAGGCTGCGCGGAATGCCGTCGAAGTGCAATTGCGCGCGCAATAGATCCCATAGCGGCGTGTTGTCGAACAACGAATGCGGCGGATGGAACAGCCAACCGCCGGTCATGAAGGCCAGCATCCAGTGCAACCCCGACCGCAGCATGCTCATCGAGTCGGCTTTGAACACCTGCTGGACGCGAAAATCGCGCCACACCCGCTCGATGGCGTACACCGACCGCCTGAAATGTGCGGCGTCCGAGGCCAGCGCGACCGCGCTGACGGCGCCGGCCGAGGTGCCGGTGATGATGGGAAAGGGGCACGCGGAGCCGCGCCGCATCAATTCGGCCACGCCCTTGAGAACTCCGACCTGGTAGGCCGAACGCGCGCCGCCGCCGGTCAGTACCAGGCCGATGGCCGGCTTTTCAATGGACAGGACGCTGGTGTGCCACTGCCCTGTCGACATCATCTCGGGACCTGGTACGTTCGGAGTGGTCATCAAAAAGTCCCGCTCGCGCCGCCGCCGCCGCCCGTTCCGCCGCTGCCTTTGAATTCCGCTTGCGGCGCATGGGCCGCTTGCGGCGCATGGGCCGATTGAGGCACAAGCCCGCCGGCTCCGGCCAGCTGCAGGAGATCGGAGAATTCGTCATCCGCCGCCTCCCTATTCGAGGACAATCCGCCGCGCGGCGTGCGCAGATACCTTCCCACCCAAAGCGTCAGCAGGAATGCCGCACCGCCCCAGAAT
>JBARBX010000161.1:0-5096 GCA_049793535.1 Steroidobacteraceae bacterium
GCGCCGCTCGTCGATCGAGCGGCGCCGTCCCCGCGTCATTTTGTCCTTTACACGCGTGCTGCGCCGGCCTATCGTCCGACAGGTTTGGGCCGCACAGAAGCGCCCTCCGACCGAATGCGGAAGGCGCAAATGGCGCGAGCGATTCGCTTCGCGCCCAACTTGATCCTCCGATTTCCACCCGACCGCCCACGCGGGGACTCGAGCGCTATTGGAAGGTGGCGATGGTCAATTTGCTGAAGAGCATTAGGGAAGATCCGCGGGTCAAGCAATTGGGCCCGGGCCTCATCACCGGCGCCGCCGACGATGATCCCAGCGGTATCGCCACCTATTCTCAGGCCGGAGCGCAGTTCGGCTACAACATGCTGTGGACGGTGCTGTTCACCTATCCCCTGATGGTCGGCATCCAGATGGTCAGCGCCCGCCTCGGATGCATCACGGGGCGCGGCCTGGCCGCGAACATCAAGACAGTGTTCCCGCGCTCCGTTCTGTACGGCATCGTCGGCCTGCTGCTGGCCGCCAACACCATCAACATCGCCGCCGACATCGCCGCGATGGGCGAGGCGCTGCGCTTGCTGCTCGGGGGCTCGGCACACCTCTACACCGTGGGGTTCGGAGTGCTGTGCCTGGGGCTGCAGGTCCTGCTGCGCTATGCGACCTACGTGCGCTATCTGAAGTGGCTCACGCTCGCGCTCCTGTCCTATGTCGCGGTGATATTCACGGTGCACGTGCCCTGGGGCACGGTCATGTCCGAGATGGTCTACCCGAAGCTCGTGCTCGACCACGGCACCATCACCATGATCGTCGCGGTTTTCGGCACGACCATCAGCCCGTATCTGTTCTTCTGGCAGGCCGCACAGGAAATGGAAGACTTGCGTTTAGGTGAGGCGCGCAACGGCGGCGGCTCATTGCTGCCCCATGCCGAGGAGGTTGCGCTCCAGCACCTGCGGCGCATTCGCTGGGACACCTACATCGGCATGGGTTTCTCGAACCTGATTGCGTTCTTCATCATCCTGAGCACGGCGGCCACCCTGCACATGGCGGGCATCGTCGACATTCAGACCTCGGCTCAAGCCGCCGAAGCGCTGCGTCCCTTGGGTGGAGAGACGACATTCCTGCTGTTCAGCTTGGGGATCATCGGCACGGGAATGCTGGCGGTCCCGGTGCTGGCGGGCTCGGCCGCGTATGCGGTGTCGGAGAGTTTCGATTGGCAGTCGGGCCTGGATAGGAAGGTGCACGAAGCGCTGGAATTCTACGGCATCATCGCCATTGCGACGGTGGGCGGCGTGGCGTTGACTTTCACCCACTTGGACCCGGTGCGGGCGCTGGTGTGGAGCGCGGAAATCAACGGCGTCATCGCTGTTCCCATCATGGCCGTCATGATGCTTCTGGCCGCGCGCGCGGATATCATGGGGCGATTCGTGATCCGGCTGCGGCTGCGCCGCCTCGGATGGATCGCCACCGCCGTCATGGCGGTGACCGTCGCGGCGATGATCGTCACGAGTTGATGGTTGTCGTCGCGTGGCGCGGCTAGGGTAAGCTGCGCACTCATGAACGAACCCTCATCGCTGTCTGCGGCCGCCATCGCGCCCGATGAGCGCACCGAGAAGCTGAATACCAAGGCGGCCGGGATCATCGGCCTCGCGGTGATGTGCAGCCGGTTGCTGGGTCTGGCGCGCGAGCAGGTGTTTGCCGCCTTGTTCGGCGGCGGCGCCGCCATGGACGCCTTTACCGCCGCCTTCCGCATACCGAACCTGCTGCGTGATCTGTTCGCCGAAGGCGCGTTGTCGACCGCATTCGTCACCACATTCAGCAAGACCATCGCGCGCGGCGGCGACGCGGACGCGTGGCGGCTCGCGAACAAAGTGGCCACCTTGACGGCCGTGGTGCTCGGCGCGCTGTGCGTTGCAGGCATGCTGTTCTCACCCGAGCTAGTCGCCCTGATGGCGCCCGGCTTCGATCCGGAGAAGGCGGCGCTGACCGCGCTGCTGACCCGCATCATGTTTCCGTTCATTCTCTTGGTTTCCCTCGCCGCCCTGGTCATGGGGATGCTGAATTCCAAAAGCGTCTTTGGCATGCCGGCCATGGCCTCCAGTTTCTTCAACTTGGGATCGATCGTCGGCGGGGTCACTTTGGGTTTCTGGATCGACCCGCACTTCGGGACCCGCGCGCTGATCGGTTTGGGGGCCGCCACCGTGCTCGGCGGAGCGCTGCAGCTCGCCGTTCAATTGCCCTCGCTGGCCCGGTTGGGATACCGCTTCCGCCCGGATTTTCGCTGGCGCGACGCGGGCGTGAAGGCCATTTTGCTGTTGATGGGGCCCTCGGTGATCGCCGCCAGCACCACCCAGTTCAATGTGTTGGTCAATTCGATGTTCGCCTCGACGCTCGGCGACGGACCGATCTTCTGGCTCTCGATCGCCTTTCGCTTGATGCAGCTGCCGCTCGGTCTATTCGGCGTCGCCCTCGGCACCGTAACCTTGCCGCTGCTATCGCGCTTGGTGGTCGCGGGTCAAATGGGCGCATTTCGCAGCGAGCTGGCGCACGCCATGCGCCTCGCGTTGCTGCTCACCATCCCGTCGATGATAGGGCTCATCATGCTCGCCGAGCCCATCATTTCGGTGCTCTACCAGCACGGGAAATTCACCGCCTCGGAGGCGGCGCAGGCCGCCGGCGCGCTGCGATTCTACGCCATCGGACTGGTGGGATACGCCGCGCTCAAGGTGCTGGTGAACGCCTTCTATGCTCTCGACAGGCGCAAGACGCCGATGCTCGTCAGCTTCGTCGCGGTGGCGCTTAATTTGGCGTTCAATTGGCTGTTCACATTCCGTTTGGGGTGGGGGCATCGCGGCTTGGCATTCTCCACAGGCTGCATCGCCACGGTGAACTTCCTCCTGCTGTACGCCTTGATGCGCAGGCACCTGAAGGGTCTCGATTCGCGCCGCATGCTCGTGATGCTCGGGAAAGTGGCGATTGCGTCGGCGGCCCTGGTTGCGGTGTGCGCCGCCTCGTCCCACTGGCTGCTGGCCGACTGGCAAACCCAGGCGTTCTTGACGAAGCTCGGTGCGCTGCTCGCGACCGTGGTTGTGGGCGCGCTGGTGTTTGCCGGTTGCGGCGCCCTGCTGCACATCGAGGAGCTCAAAGAGTTGCAGGGCGCGATCCAGCGGCGGCTGCGGCGCAAGGAGCCTGTCTGAGTATTCCACGTGAGCCGCGTTGGCCGGCTAGGAAACCAACGGCGGCCGGCTAGGAAACCCGCTTGGGTATGTCGAGGCCGCGGGCCACCGCGGGCCGCGACAGGAACGCCTGCAGGGCCCGCGTGACCTGCGGAAAGTCCGAGATCCCGACGAGTTCGCCCGCTTCATAGAAGCCGATGAGGTTGCGAACCCAGGGGAACGTGGCCACATCCGCAATGGTGAATTCGTCGCCCGCGATCCATGCTCGATCCTGGAGCTGCCGGTTCAGCACGCCGAGCAGCCGCTTCGATTCGGCGATGTAGCGGTCGCGCGGGCGCTTGTCCTCGTAGGCCTTCCCTGCGAATTTATTGAAAAAGCCGACCTGGCCGAACATGGGGCCGATGCCGCCCATCTGAAACATCAGCCACTGAATGGTTTGGTAGGAACTCCGGCGTCATCTGGTCGTCGGTGTCGAAACTCACCAGATGCGGCTCGTAGGCCAAGCCGATCTCTTCGAGCATAATGGAGACCTTGACGCCGTTGGGGGTGGGCAAGGAATAGAGCTGCAGCCGCTCGGGATGCCGGGCGGGCCATTTGCGGGTGATGGGGAAGGCGGAGAGATCGCTCATGTCGAGTCCTGTGTCGCGGATGCGCCTATCGTAGTGCCGATGAAACCGAGGGATCTAGGCTTTTCAATGCCCGCCGAATGGGCTCCGCACTCGGGATGCTGGATGGGCTGGCCGCAGCGCGATTCGATCTGGCATGGACACATCGAGGGCGCCCGCCGCGATTACGCGCGCGTGGCGCAAGCCATTGCCCGATTCGAGCCCCTGACCATGCTGGCCGATCCTGCGCATGCGGCGGACGCAACGCTCCGGTGCGGACCTGCGGTGCGTGTCGCCGCCGTGCCGCTCGACGATTCATGGCTGCGCGACTCCGGACCGACCTTCCTGCTGGATGCGGCCGGAGCACGAGCCGCGGCGGTCTTCACCTTCAATGCGTGGGGCGCGAAATGCCGGCCCTTCGACAAGGATGCGGCCGTCGGCGGGCAGGTGGCAACGCTCGCCACCGCACGCGCGTTTCGATCCGACCTGATCGTCGAGGGGGGAGGATTCCTGTCGGATGGCGAGGGGACCTTGATCACGGCTGAATCGTGCGTGCTCAACCCGAATCGCAACCCCGGATGGACCCGGAAAGAGGCCGATGCGGAACTGCGCGCCATGCTGGGAATCCAGAAGATCATTTGGTTGCCGGGCGACTTGACCGACCAGGCGACGGACGGACACGTCGACGGATATGTGGCATTCGTTCGGCCCGGGGCGGTTCTGGTCGAAACCGTCGCCGATCCCGCCGACCCGAGATTTCCCATCATGGCGGAGAATCGCCGGGTCCTGGAATCGGAGACGGATGCGCACGGCCGCCGCTTCGAACTGCTACCGATCGCCGAAGCGCCGCGCACGGCGGTCCCCGACGCGGAGGAGCTCTACTGCCGATCCTACGTGAACTTCTATCTCGCCAACGGCGCCGTCATCGCCCCCGCCTACGGGATCGCGGAGGATGCGCAGGTCGCCGCGACCCTGCGGCGCGCTTATCCTGACCGACGGGTCGTGTCTCTCGAGCTTCGGGACTTGTTTCGCGGCGGCGGCGGCATTCACTGCATCACCCAGCAGGAGCCGCGCGCCCGCGCTACTTGAACGTTCGAAAAGTAGTGGAAATGGGAGCGGCGCGGGGTCTATGATTCCGCGGCGCCAGCGATGGCAGCACGTTTCCGCCGACCATTCAATCAAAGGACGTTTGTGAACAAGATATCGTCATTGCCGATGCTGTGTCTGGCCCTCGCATCGCTGATCTGCGCGGCCCGGCCGGCCGCCGCCGATGCAACCGCGGCCGCCGCGCCCGTCACCGCCATCCGCGCCGGCAGGTTCGTCA
>JBARBX010000162.1:0-2011 GCA_049793535.1 Steroidobacteraceae bacterium
CTCGACGGTTCGCGGAGCGAGCAGGCGCACGCCGTCGAGCTGGCCGCCGTTCAACAGCATCTGGCAGAAGCGCATGTAGTCGGTCGCCGTCGAGACCAGGCCGCCGCCGCCGGAAGACAGCGCAGGTTTCACCGAATAGTCGTGATTGAGCAGGCCGGTCATGACGTGAAACTTGCCGCCCTCGTCATAGTCGTACAGCTCCGCGAAGCGCTTGAGCTTCTCCGCGGGAACATAGAACGCGGTATCGACCATGTTCAGCGGCTTGAAGATGCGCTTCGCGAGGAATTCATCGAACGGCATGCCGGACAGTTTCTGAACGATATATCCCTGAATGTCGACGGAGATGCTGTAGTGCCATTCGCTGCCCGGCTGGGCGTTGAGAGGCAGCTTGGCGACGCGCTTGATGAACTCGTCCAGCGTGATGTTCACGTCGAGGAGATTCGCGTCGCGCTGCAACTTGTCGACCGGCGTGTTGCTGAAATATCCGTAGGTGAAGCCGGCGGTATGCGACATCAGCTCGCGCATGGTCATGGGGTGAGTCTGGTCCACGAGGGTCGTGTTGCCCTTCGCGTCGATGCCGAACACCTTGAGGTTGGCAAACTCGGGAATATACTTGGCGACCGGATCGTTGAGCTGCCACTTGCCCTCCTCGAACAGCATCATCATCGCGACGCCGGTGATCGGCTTGCTCATGGAGTAGATGCGGAAAATGCTGTCCTTCTGCATGGGCAGATCGGCGGCGATACTGCGCTTGCCCGCGGCCTCGAACTCGACCACTTTGCCGTGGCGCGCGACCATGGTCACGACCCCGGCGAGGCGTCCCTGGTCGACCAGGGATTTCATGCCCTCGGGGAACCGCCCTAAGCGCTCGGCGGAGAAGCCGGCGCTTTCCGGCTTGGCGGTCGGCAACGCCGGCTGTCCCAGCCCACGCGCAGGTCCCAGCGCGAGCGTGCCCGTCAAAAGCAGTACGATGAGCGGTGCGCGCATGCTGGGGTTCCCTCTGACCTTGTTGTTTGCCGCATCCCAGTGTATGCCGGGCCATCGCGAAGAAACAACTCACAGCGAGGCCTTCGAGCGCGGCTGTCGCGCGAGCAGCCAGATTCCGGCGACCACGAGAGCCGTGCCGGCCGCCACCCATGGGGTGAACGGCTCACCCAACAGCACCACCGCCATCAGGATCGTCGACAGGGGACCGATGGTGCCGGTTTGCGCGGTCAGCGACGCGCCGATGCGTTCGATGGCCATCATCACCATGAGGACGGGCGCAAAGGTGCACACCGTGGCGTTCAATGCCGACAGCCAAAGCACTTGGGGCGCCACCGCCATGGCGCTCAATGGCCTCAAGGCGAGAAATTGCCCGATACAGATGAGGCAGGCCACGGTGCTTGCCAGGCCGGTGAGACGCAGCGCGCCGAGGCGCTTGACCTCCTCTCCGCTGTACGAGAGATAGAGCGCATAACTCACCGCGCTGCCGAACACGAGGGTCGCACCCAGAGGCGTGTTCGCGCCTTGCAGGGTAGCCTCTCTGCCGAACACGCACAGCACGCCGGCGTAGCTGACGGCCAGCGCGACGACCTGCTGCCGGGTGACCTTGCGCCCGAACAGAAATGCCCCCAACCCAAGCACCAGGGTGGGATTCAGGTAGAGAATGAGCCGCTCCAGACTTGCGCTGATGTAGCGCAGCCCCGCGAAGTCGAGGAAACTCGCCAGGTAGTAGCCGCTGAATCCGAGACCCAGCACGGCCCGGACGTCGCTTCGGCTAAGCGCCGGCCTGCCTCGCCCCGCCCACCAACTGAGGATGAGGAACATGGGCAGGGCGAACAGCATGCGGTACATGATCAGCGTGACGGCGTCGACGCCGTATCGATACGCCAATTTAACGATAATGGCCTTGCCGGAAAAGGCGATTGCGCCGAGAGTCGCGAGGAGCAGGCCGCGGCGCCGAGCGGAGGAGTGGGGAAGATGCGTCGGTTCATTCATCGTTCGTATTCTACGGAGTCGTTTGATGCTC
>JBARBX010000163.1:0-1568 GCA_049793535.1 Steroidobacteraceae bacterium
ATCTGATTCCGGTGTAGTGCCGCTTGAGCCACCAGTTTCGGTCAGCACCGCCTTGCACATCAAGCGCCAGCATGCGGTAGCCCAGCAGCAAGCCGCTCAACGACATGCCTACCAGCAGCAGCTCTCCCTGGGCGGCACCCAGCATGAGTACCGCTGCACCCGCACCCATGTTCAGCCAGGCGACAGGCCGGTAGGGCGCCGCCAGATACGAATCGATTGATCCGCGGCGTCGGACGGCTCGAAAGGCCAACCATGCAGCCGTTCCGGTCACGAGCACCAGGTATCCCAGGAAGGTTCCAAACTCCGGCTTGCCGCTCACAAACGCAGCAGCCGCCATCGGCGTTGCCGTCAGCGCGATACCCAGCATCGACAGCAGATAGACATCGCCCAGACGGCGATGCAGGCGCGTGCCCTTGCGCAGAACGGCAACGACCCAAAACGAAGTGAGCGCTACCGCGCCGATACCGATGTGGATGTTGCGCAAGGCGTCGTGAATGGCCATGCCATCATCCTGCCGGTCGCTCCCCCGGCATCCCAGTGCCGAATGTCATATGACAGGGTGCCGGAAGTCATGTCGGCACCGCCAATGCTTGAGATCGCCTTGACGGTACGGTAAAGCTATTGCGTGTTTAGGCGTTCACCTTCTTCGGTCGTGTCCCCTGTCCTCGGACCTCTGCACTTGGCCGGCTACATCGCTTGGCTGGCGGTGGCCATCGGCATCTGGCGGGAAAGCGTCACCTGGCATGCTCCCGGCGGATTTCCGGCCCGTGCCGCGGCACTCGCGCTCCTGGGGATCTTTCTCGCCGGTTTCGTGCTGCTTGGACCGACCGGTGCCGACAAATCCAACCGCCGCCGCCGGATCGGCGTCATCGCGGCGGTGCTAATCGCGGCGACGTTCGGGCTGATGGCGCTCGGCGTCTCGAATATAACGGCCATTCTCCTGATCATCATTGCGGTCGTGCTGGCGTCCAACTATGGACCGCGGCTGACCGCGGCGACGCTGCTCCTCGTCAACGTCGGATTCTATGGCGTCGCCCACTGGCTTTGGCATGCCACCGACGCGCTGTTCCTGGTGCTGATTTACGGCAGCTTCGAAGCGTTCGCGGCGGTCTCCTCTAACGCACGAGCCCGCTCGGAAGCGGCTGCGGTGGAGCTGCGCCGGGTCAATGCGGAGCTGCTTGCCACCCGCGCACTGCTCGCCGAAAGTGCGCGCGACAGCGAACGTCTGCGGGTTTCCCGCGAGCTGCACGATGTCGCCGGGCACAAGTTGACGGCGCTGAATCTGAACTTGGAGCTGCTGCGCCATGACAGTGAATTCTCCACCCGGCGCGAGCTCGCCATCGCCAGCCAACTCGGCGACGAATTGCTTTCCGACATCCGGACCGTGGTCTCCCGGCTGCGGCGCGATGACGGCATCGACTTGCGTGAAGCGCTGCAGCGCCTTGCGGAGCCCTTCCCGCGGCCGTCGATTCTCATCGATGTCCATGATGGGCTTCGGGTTCGCTGCACCGAGACCGCCGAGGTCTTGCTGCGCGCCGCGCAGGAAGGACTGACCAACAGCGTACGCC
>JBARBX010000164.1:0-4745 GCA_049793535.1 Steroidobacteraceae bacterium
CGGCAAACCCGGGCGCGTCGCTCAGCAAGATCCGCTGTTTAACCGCCGCCGCGAGTTCAAACACCGCCATGGCGTACAGGGCGCTGTGGTTGTACCGGGTAATGACGTAGAAATTGTTGTAGCCGACCCGCCAGCGAGTTCCGTCCGTGTCATCGACAGCGATCAGGAGAGCGGGTGCATTGTCCGCCAGCGCGCTGTCGAAGTTCACGCCCTTCGTGCGCAGGGATCCCACGGTTTCGGACAGAGCCAGCGTGCGGCCATCCAGCTCGGAGGCCTTGTCCGGCGCCACGCTGGCCTCGCTCAAAATGGGCTCGCCGGGATTCCATCCATGTTCCTTGAGGTAGTTCCCGACGCTTGCGCACACGTCGGGCCAATCCGTCCACAGATTGATGCGTCCATCCGCCTCGGCGTCGACGGCGTAGCGCCGATAGTTCGACGGCATGAACTGGGGTGCGCCCATGGCGCCGGCATACGAGCCCTTCACGCTCAACGGATCGAGGCCGGAATCGCGGCTGAGCAAGAGGAACTGCTCGAGTTCATCGCGAAAAAACTTTGCCCGGGCGGGGTAGTCGAATGCCAGCGTGGCGAGCGCATCCAGCACGCGGTACGAGCCGGTCAAACGGCCATAGTAGGTCTCGACGCCGAGTATCGCCGCCAGGTACTCCGGTGCGACGCCGCTGCGGATGCTGGCTTGGTCGAGCGCCTGGCGGTGCGCGAGCCAGAAATCCGTGCCTTCGCGAATGCGTCTTTCGGTGAGGAAGATCGGCCGATACTCGGACCAGGGCTTGGATTTCTCGGCGGGTCGATCCATCGCTTCGATGATGGTCGGCTGGCTCTGCGCGGCCCGCAGAAGCTTGCGCAGCTGGTGCTTGCTGAAAGCCGAGGTGGAGGCCACGCGCGCGATGAATTCCTTCACCTCGGGGCGCCTGACGTCGATGGCGCCGGCGGTCCCGCCGCTCGCGGCCAGTACCGCCACGGCCAGGATCAGATGCTTGAAGCCCGTGAGTGCGCGCATTGCCAGCCTCATGACCCGATGAGTTTGCGATGCGAATGCAGCGACATCAATATGCCGAAGCCCGCCAACAGGGTGACCATCGACGTGCCGCCGTAGCTGATCATCGGCAGCGGCACTCCCACCACGGGCAGAATGCCGCTCACCATGCCGGAGTTGACGAAGACATAGACGAAGAAGCTGAGGGCGATGGCGCCGCCCGTCAAGCGTGAGAAGGTGTCCTGGCCCTGCATCGCGAGGTACAAGGCGCGCCCGATGATGATGCCGTACAGAACCAGCAGCACGAGACAGGGCAGCAGTCCGAATTCCTCGCCGATGACGGCAAAGATGAAGTCGGTCGAACGTTCCGGCAGGAACTCGAGCTGGGCCTGACTGCCCATCATGTAGCCCTTGCCGAACACACCTCCCGAACCGATCGCGATTTGCGACTGGATGATGTGGTAGCCCGTGCCGAGCGGATCGTTCTCCGGCTTCAAAAACGTGAGGATGCGCTGGCGCTGGTAGTCGTGGATGAAATGCCAGGCCGCCACGGCGGCGCCGCCCAGCAGCGGGATTGAAATCAAGATGATCCGAAGCTGCATCCCGGCGAGCAGCATCACGATGAGGCCCGAAGCCGCGATCAACAGAGCCGTGCCGAGGTCGGGTTGCCGGGCGATCATCACGGTTGGGATCGCAATCATCACCCCCATCACCAGCAGATCCTTGAACGTGGGCGGCAGCGGGCGTTCGTGCATGTACCAGGCGCAGATCATCGGCACCGCGAGCTTCATGATTTCGGAGGGCTGGAAGCGCACGAACCCGATGTCGAGCCAGCGTTGCGCGCCCTTGCCGATGTGGCCGGTGACGTCGACCACGATGAGCAGCAGGATGCCGATGACATACGCGATGGGCGCAAACAGGCGCAGGTAATGCGGCGTGGCGAACTTCGCCAGCGCGATCATGGCGGCGACGGCAATGACGATGTTCACCAGATGATGCTCGACCATCTTCACGTTGAGCCCGGAGGCGCTGTAGACCACGAGAACGCCGAAGCACACGACGATCGCCAGCACTCCGGTCAACGGCCCATCCAGCCCCAGCGCCCGCAGCATGCGCCCGCCGGCCGTGAAGGTGCGGCGGGTTCGGGACGGCGAAAATTCATCGTAAATCACAGAACTCTTCCCAAAGTGGGCACTTTATCGGCGCTCGGGGCCTTGTCCGGCAGCAGGTAGGCGTCGAACATCTTGCGCGCAATGGGCGCCGCGGTGCTGCCGCCATGCTTGCCGTTTTCGACAAACACCGCCACCGCGAGTTTCGGATCGTCGGCGGGGGCGAACGAAATGAACAGTGCATGATCCAGCAGGCGCTCGGCCAGGTCCTTTTCATGATACTTCTCGCCCTGGGCGATGGTGAAGACCTGCGCCGACCCGGTTTTGCCGGCAATCTTGTACGGCGATCCTGCCGTGGCCGCCGCCGCCGTGCCGCCGGGCCCGGTGGCCAGTTCCATCCCGTCGACGACCACCTGCCATTGATCGCGGGTAACCGCGGTGACCGTGGGCTCGGGCACGACCGGACGCTGGGTGAGTGTGTTGGCGCCGGCGGCGCGGACGGCCGCCACCAGTCTGGGCTTGTAGATTTCGCCGCGCGATGCGATGGCCGATACCGCATGGGCGAGTTGCATGGGCGTCGCCAACATATAGCCCTGGCCGATACCCACGCTGATGGTCTCTCCGGGGAACCACACCTGCTCGGCGGCGCGCTTGTAGGCGTGCCGTTTCCAGTCGGTGGACGGCATCAAGCCCGGTTTCTCGCCGGGAATGTCGATTCCGGTGATCTCCCCGAACCCGAAAATGCTCATGAAATCGTGCATGCGGTCGATGCCGAGCTTGTTCGCCACCGTATAAAAATACACGTCGCAGGACTGCATGATGGCATGACGCATCGCGAGCACGCCGTGGCCCTTGGGTTTCCAGTCGTGGAATACGTTTCTGCTGCCGGGCAGACTGAAGTGGCCGGGGCAAAAGATGGTCTGCTCCGGGGTCATGACGCCGTACTTCAACGCCGCCATCGCATAGAACGGTTTGACGGTCGAGCCCGGCGGGTAGGCGCCGCGCAGCGCGCGGTTGATCAAGGGTTTGTCGATATCGTTCTGCAGCACCGCGAATTGCTTGGAGGTAAGCCCGCGTGCGAAAGCGTTCGGATCGAATCCCGGCGTGCTGACGAGGGCGATCACATCGCCCGTGTGCGGATCAATGGCGATGGCCGCGCCGCGCCTGCCCGTCAAGGCCTCCTCCGCCGCCCGCTGCACCCGCATGTCGAGACTCAGGATCAAATCGGCGCCGGCGATGGGCTGGCGCACGTTGAGCTTGGGCGTGAACGCGCCCTGGCGTTCGACCGGGCGGCCGGCCGCGTTGACCAGCACCTCGCGGTACCCTGGGGTGCCGTGCAAGAGATTCTCGTAGGCGCCTTCCACCCCGAGCTTGCCGATCAGAGTCGTCCCCGCATACTCCGCGGAATCGATGTGCTTCAAGTCCTGCTCGCTGATGGCGGCGACGTAGCCCAGGGCGTGCACCGCCATCGGACCGAACGGATAGTGGCGCGACAATCGCGTGCGGATGTCCACCCCCGTGAATTCGTAGCGATGCACGGCGAAGCGCGCCATCTCCTCGTCGTCGAGCTGCAGCTTGATGGGTACGCTTTCGTAGACATGGTGCGACAGGATGGTTCGCCGGGTGCTGTTGATGTCCTCGGCATCGAGCAATCCGATGGCCACCAGGTGCGCCAAGGCCGCGTCGAGTTCGGGAATTCCGCCGACCTGCTCGCGCACCAACTCCAATTGAAAGGCCGGCAGATTTTCCGCCAGCACCACGCCGTGCCGGTCGAAGATCAGCCCGCGGCTGGGGGGAATCGGATCGGTGCGCACCCGGTTGCCCTGCGACAGATCCGCATAGTATTCGTGCTTGAGAACCTGCAGATAGAACAGCCGGAATGCGACGGTCAACAGCAGCACCCCCACCATGATGGCGGCGACGATGCTGCGAATCGTAAAGATCCGCTGCTCGCCCCAGTGATCCTTGATGCGAACGCGGCGAACCACTAGCCGCTCCGATGGGCGTCAGCGTGCATGCAGGCGGCTCAGAGTTCCCACCAGCACCGGCCACAGCAGGGCGCCGATGACGGGAGCCAGCCAGCGGCCGAAGGCGGTCACGGGATTGCCGGTGGCGCCATCGACCCAGAACAGCACGAACTGATAACCGGTCAACAGGGCAAAGATGGTCAGGGATTGCGACAGTATCGAGAATACCCGCACGCGCAGCCTAAGATGCGTGGCCCAGCCGGCCATCAAGGTGAGTGCCAGCGCATGCTGGCCGAGCACCACGCCCTGGATCACGTCGAGCGCGAGGCCCGACACGAAGGCGAGAGTAAGTCCGCCCGCCCGCGGCGACTCGATGGACCAGTAAAGAACCACCAACACCAGAAAATCCGGGCGAAACATTTCCAAAGCCTTGGGCAGCGGCAGCACCGCCAACGCCAATGCGACGAGCGAGGACAGCGCCATGGGAAGTCGCCGGATGCGGGGTTCTCGCATCATTCGTCATTCGCTCCTGCAGGCGGTGGCGGCGGGGACGGGGCCGTCTTCGCGGGTTTGACACCTTCGCTCGCGGAATGCGCGAGCACGGATGCTGCCGCTGCCGCGGGACGCGCGGGCGCGGGCGCGGGCGCGGGAGCGGGCGTCGGCGTGGAAGAGGATGCG
>JBARBX010000165.1:0-7102 GCA_049793535.1 Steroidobacteraceae bacterium
CCCCTAGTGTAGCCGACCACCGTGGGCCTGCCGGTGGTGCCCGACGAGGCGTGAATGCGCGCCACGCGTTCCGGGGGCACTGCGAAGAAGCCGAAAGGATATGCCTTTCGCAGGTCATCCTTGGTCGTAAAGGGGAAGCGGCGCAAATCCTCCAGCGCAACCAGATCCTCGGGGTGGATCCCGGCGGCGTCGAAACTTCGCCGGTAGTTCGGGCTATTGGCGTAGGCGTGACGCAGCGTCGAGCGCAGACGCTCGAGCTGCAGCGACTCGATTTCATCGCGGGTCGCCCCTAAAGCCCCATCCACGGCCGCGAATTCATCCATGTCTGTCGCGGTCGAATTGCGCGGGGCGCTTGCCGCGCGCCGCGGCCAGGCCTTCGCGCACGTCCGCCAATTTGAACCCCAGGAATTCCAGCGCCAGCGAGGTATCGAAGCTCGGCCCCGCCAGGCGCAGCCAATTGTTGAGCGCGTGCTTGGTCCAGCGGATCGCCGTGGCGCTGCCGGCCGCCAGCGTACGCGCCGTTTCGAACGCGGTGTCGAGCACCTTTGCATCCGGCACCGCCAATGCGACGAGCCCGATTCGCTCCGCCTCCGCCCCCGAGAGAGCTTTGTTCGTCAGTAGATGGTATCTGGCCTTGGCAAGCCCGCAGAGCAGCGGCCAGATGATGACGGCGTGATCGCCCGCTGCGACTCCAAGCCGAGTATGGCCGTCCAGAATGCGCGCATCGTCCGCGGCGATCGACACGTCGGCCAACAGGGCGATGGCGAGCCCCGCGCCCACGGCACTGCCGCGAATCGCCGATACCACGGGCTTGGAACAATTGATCAGGTTGTACACGAGATCGCCTGCCTCCTTCCACACGCGGATCAAGGTCGCTTCATCCTCGATCATGCGTTCGATCATGTCGAAGTCGCCGCCGGAAGAGAAATTCGCGCCCTCTCCCCTCACGATGACCACGCGCACGGCGTCATCGGTATCAATGGCGCGCCACACCTGCGCGAGATCACGGTGCATGTTTTCGGTGGCCGCGTTCAAGCGCCCCTTGTTGGCAATGACCAGCTCGAGTATTCCCTGCTCGGATGCAAAGAATTGCAGGCTCGAAAAGTCGCGAACGTAGCGTGCGAGGTCGATGCTCGCGTTCACGCTGATTTCCCCATGGCATCGGGAACGGCGTGGATGCTGACCATGGTGAGCACGTCGTAGGACGCGACCGTTTCCTCGTTCTGGTTGGTAATTTCCGTATCCCAGGCCACCTCGCCCCAGCCCTTGTCGGCGCGCAGATTCTTGCGGGCGCAGGTCAGGCGCACCTTGATCCTATCCCCCGGCTTGACGGGTTTTACGAATCGAAGCTGGTCGATGCCGTAGTTGCCGAGCACAGGGCCGTAATCCGGGTCGACGAACAGGCCCGCCGCCGCCGAGATGAGGAAGTACCCATGCGCCACTCGGCCGCCGAAGAGGGGGTTGCGTGCCGCCTCGGCCTCGTTCATGTGAGCATAGAAATTGTCGCCCGACAGGCTCGCGAATTGTTCGATGTCGGCGATGGTCACTTCGCGCTCCGCCGATTTCAGAGTATCGCCCAATTGCAGCTCGTTGAAGGGAATGCGGAACGGATGCCGTCCGGGATCGCGCAGCCGGCTGCCCCGCACCCAGCGGCCGCCGACCGCGGTCAGAGCGTCGGGCGAACCCTGTACCGCGGCGCGTTGCATGTAGTGAAGCACCCCGCGAATACCGCCCATCTCCTCGCCCCCGCCGGCGCGCCCCGGGCCGCCGTGGATCAGAGGCGCGAGCGGCGCGCCATGGCCGGTGGATTCTTTTGCGCAAGTTGGGTTCACGACCAGGATGCGTCCGTGGTACGGCGCCAGCCCAAGGACGATGCGGCTGGCGAGAGCATCGTCGCCGCAAAACACCGATGCGGCCAGGCTGCCCTCGCCGCGCCGGGCGAGTGCGATAGCATCCGCGATGTCGCGGTACGGCAGCACCGTCGCCACCGGACCGAACGCCTCCACCTCGTGAATCGCGCGGGACGCCGGCGGATCGCGGGACAGCAGCAGCAGCGGCGGCAGAAATGCGCCGCGCTCGCGGTCGGCACCCTTGACCTCGAACCGATCCACACTGCCTTGCACCACGTCGGCTTCACGGCACAGTTCGGCGACGCAAGCCAGCACGGAAGTTCGCTGCTCCTGGCTCACCAAGGGACCCATGGTCACGCCCTCCGCGCGCGGATCGCCGACGACGATGTTGCGCAGCGTCCCCTGCAGCGCGGCGACCACCTCCCCAGCCAGCGCGGCGGGCACCAGCGCCTTGCGGATGGCCGTGCATTTCTGCCCGGCCTTGACGGTCATCTCGCGAGCGACTTCCTTGACGAACAGAGCGAACTCCTCCGTGCCCGGTGTGCAGTCCGGAGCCAAAATGCTCGAATTCAACGAATCGGTTTCCGCGATGAAGGGCACGGCGTGACGCAGAATGGCGGGATGCACGCGCAAGCGGGCCGCGGTTTGCGCCGACCCGGTGAAGGAGACCGTGTCCTGGCAAGTCAGGCCGTCGAAGAGATTTCCCAGCCCGCCGCACACCAGTTGCAGCGCGCCTTCAGGGAGGATCTTGGATTCTATGATGCGGCGTACCACGAGCTGCGTGAGATAGGCCGTGGCGGTGGCGGGCTTGACGATCGCCGGCATGCCGGCCAACAGCGTGGGCGCAAGCTTCTCGAGCATCCCCCAGACGGGGAAGTTGAAGGCGTTGATGTGCACGGCCGCGCCTTCGCGGGAAACGTACAGGTGCCGGCCGACAAAGGTGCCGGCCTTCGACAGAGGTTCGACATCGCCGTCGATATAAATCCGGGCGTTCGGCAATTCGCGCGACCCTTTGCCGGCAAAGGCGAAGACCGTGCCGATACCCCCGTCGATGTCGATGACGGAGTCCGCCTTGGTGGCACCCGTGCGGTAGGAGAGCGCATGGAACTCCTCTTTGAGGTCCGCCAGGCGCTTGGCAAGCGCCTTGAGCAAGCCCGCCCGCTCATGAAAGGTCATTGCTCGCAGCTCAGGTCCTCCGGCTTCGCGGGCATGATCAAGGACGGCGCCGAAATCGATGCCGTCTGAGGACGCCAGGGCGATGACCTCGCCCGTGGTGGCATCGCGCATGGCGACACCGTCGTTGCGGCCGTCGGCCCAAGCTCCGCATACATAGCTCTGCAAGTTCATGGCGAAGATCCCCTCAGTCGCGAACAGCGTCCACGAAATTGCGCCAACACGCGGCCTGCGGCATCGGTCACCGCGACATCGTAGATTCCATGGCGCGCACTGCGCGACACCTCGGTGGCCGTGGCGGTCACGCGCTCGCCGCACGGGGTCGGTGCCAGAAAGTCGATGCCGGCGCCCGCCGCGACCATGGGATCGCCGTAGGAATTGCAGGCGAACGCGAAGGCGCTGTCCGCGAAGGCGAACACGATGCCGCCGTGACACATGCCGTGACCATTGACCATGTCCGGTCGCACGGTCATGGCGATTCGAGCCCGTCCGGGAGTCACCTCGATGATCTCGATACCCATGGATTGCGACGCGCGATCGGCGCCATACATCGCCTGCACCGCCGCCTGTGCGCGGCGCAGCGCAGCGTCGGCTGAAGCGGTCTCTTGCGACATGCTCAGCGGCCCGTGAAGCGGGCGGTCCGCTTCTCAGCGAACGCGGCCACCCCCTCCGCGTAGTCGGCTGATCGGCCGAGTTCCCCTTGGGCATCGCGCTCCACATCCAGCTGCTCGGCGAGCGAGCGCTGCCAGCCGCCGCGAATGGCGGCCTTGGTCCAGGCAAGGCCGCGCGTCGGCGCCGCGGCCAACTGGCGCGCGAGCGCATCGACTGTAGACTCAAGGTCCGCATCCGCGACGCACTGCCATATCATCCCCCAGGCGGCCGCGGTTTCCGCCGGCAGCTTCTCACCGAGCAGCGTCAATCCCAGCGAGCGGGCCTGTCCGACGAGGCGCGGCAGGGTCCACGTTCCGCCGGAATCGGGGAGCAGCCCGAGCTTCGAGAACGCTTGCACGAAGCTGGCGGAGCGGGCGGCGATGACGATATCGCAGGCGAGCGCGATGTTGGCGCCGGCGCCCGCCGCCACACCGTTGACGGCGGCGATGATGGGCATGGGCAGTGCGTGCAATGCCAGCACCAGAGGCTTGTAGTTCTTCTCGATCGACTCACCCAAGTCGACCGCCGCGGCGCCGGGAGCGACCGCGCGATCGCCGAGATCCTGGCCGGCGCAGAAGCCGCGGCCGGCGCCCGTCAATACTAGAACGCGCGCGCCGCTGCCCGGCAATTGCCCCAGCGCGTCGCGGACCTCGCCGTGCATTTGCGTATTGAAGCTATTGAGCTTGTCGGGCCGATTCAACGTCAAGCGGGCGATTCCACCGTCGACGCTGAACAAGATGGTGCCGTATGACATGTCCCCCCCGAAGTGGCCGCTGCGCCGATTACTTGTGGTCGTAGCTGATGTCGAGCGTGCCGGTTGTCGGCCGAGCCTGACAGCACAGCACGAATCCGGCCTCGGTTTCCCAGGGCTCGAGGGCGATATTGTGCGTCATCACCGCCGCGCCGTGCGTAATTCTCGCGCGGCACGTGGCGCATATCCCCGAGCGGCAGGAAAACGGCAGCTCGAGACCCGCGCGCTCGGCGGCGTCCAGCACGGATGCATCGCCGGAACTCATCGGGAAGCTGCGGCGCCGGCCATCCATGACTACGGAGATGGTGGCCAACACATCTTGTGGCCGGGACGCGGACCCTGCCGCCTGCGATAGCGGCGGCGGTCCGGCCCCGGCCGAGGCGTCGGCGGCCGCAAAGCGCTCGAATCGAATCGGTGCATTGTCGTTCAAGGCCTTGAGCGCGGTACGAACCTCGTCCACCATGTTACCGGGACCGCAAATCAAGTATTCATCCGCGGCCGCGATCTCCGCCAAGCGCTGCGCGAGTTCGCGCACCTTCGCGCCGTCGATCCGGCCGTTCAGCCATTGCGTCTGCTGCGGCTCCCGGCTCATTACGAAGTGCACGGCGAAACGGTCGATGTAGCGGTTTTTGAGCGCCTGAGTTTCCTCCATGAACATGGTTCTCGCAATGCTGCGGTTGCCGTAAATCAGTGTGAAACGGCTGCCCGGCTCGCGGGCGAGCACCTCCGCCGCGAGGGACAAGATGGGAGTGATGCCGCTGCCTGCCGCGAAGGCCACGTAGGAGAGCTCTCGCGCGGCGTCGATTGCCGTGTGAAATCGGCCCATGGGAGTACCGACGTCGAGCCAATCGCCGGCGCGCAGTTTGTTGCCAAGCTCGCCGGACATGCGGCCGCCGGTCTGCGTGCGGACACCTAATTTGAGGACCCCGTGCCCGGGCCGCGTCACGATCGAGTACGTGCGTCGCTCCTCGCGCTCGCCGATCCTGCGCCGCACGGTGACGTACTGTCCGGCGCGGAAGGCGTAGGCGTCGCTCAATGCGGGCGGAATCTCCAGCATTACGCAGGCGGCATCCTCGGCCACGCGTTCCACGGAGGTGACCTTGAGCGGATGAAAGTTCAGCATCGCGCGGCGCTCGGCTGTGCGCTCAAATGCATTTGAAGTATTCAAAGGGCTCGAGGCAGGCGCGGCAGCGATGCAGCGCCTTGCACGGTGTCGAGCCGAACTCGCTTAACGTTTCGGTATCGGCCGAGCGGCAACGGGGGCAGCTCACCGGCCGGTTCATGTGCAAGACATCCCGCAGGGATCCGCCGGATCGTTCCGGAGGCACGACGCCGTAGCTTTCGAGCTTGCGTCGTCCCTCGAGGGTGATCCAATCGCTGGTCCACGCCGGCGACAACACGGACGTCACCACGAAGCCGCCGATCCCGGCGCTCCCCAGGGCTCGTTGCGCGGAGCAGCGGATGACTTCGGTCGCGGGGCAACCCACATAGGTCGGAGTGATCTCGACCTCGAGGGTGCCGTCGGAGCGCGGCTTGACGCTGCGAATCACGCCGAGCTCGACGATGTTCAGGGCGGGAATCTCGGGGTCCTCGACCGACGCCAAGGCCTTCCACGCGAGAGACACCCGCCGATCCGCGTCGAGAAGCGCATTCACCAGCGAGCTCCGGGGTAGGTGCGCTGCAAATACTGCATCTCGGCGAGCAGGTAGCCGAGATGCTCGCTGTGGTCACCGCGCTTGCCATGCCAGGAATGGGGGCGATCCGCGGGGCGATCGAGCGTCGCCTCGGTGAGTATCCCGTCGACATGCGCACCCCACGCCGCCTGCACCACCGACAACCGGGGCGCCACCTTGAGTTCGGCCATCGAACGATCCAATTCATCTTCGGCGAACAACTCCACCGTGTAGGGCCAGAGTTTCTCCAGGGCCGACTGAACTCTCGCATGACTGTCGTCGGTCCCGTCGCCGAGGCGCTTGAGCCAGCCCGCGCTGTAGCGCAGGTGATAGCGGGTCTCCTTGACGGATTTCGCGGCAATCGCGGCCAGGCGTTCGTCCGTGGACGCGGACATGCCTGCGTATAACTCGAGTTGGAAGGCGTCGATCAGGACTTGCCGCACGATGGTTTGCCCGAAGTCGCCGTTGGGCTGCTCCGCCAGCGTCGCATTCAGATATTCGCGATGTTGCCGCAGGTAAGCGAGGTCGTCTTCGCTGCGGCCGCGGCCCTCGACTTCGCCGGCATAACTCAACAGCAGCCGCGCCTGTCCCACCAGATCGAGCGCAATGTTGGCCAATCCTAAGTCTTCCTCCAGCGCCGGAGCATGGCCGACCCACTCGCCCAGCCGCTGCCCGAGAACCAGGCTCAGATCGCCGAGCCGCAGCACGTAGCGGAACAGATCGTTCACAGCGTCTTGACCTCGTCGGGAATGTCATAGAACGTCGGGTGGCGATAGATCTTGTCGCGAGCCGGCTCGAACAGGGAGTCGCTCTCGGTCGGATCGGACGCCGTGATGTCCCTGGAAGGCACCACCCAGATGCTGATTCCTTCCTGGCGCCGGGTGTACAGGTCGCGCGCGTGTTCGACGGCCATGCGCGCGTCCGCCGCGTGCAGGCTGCCCACGTGCTTGTGATCGAGGCCGCCGCGCGCGCGGATAAACACTTCGTACAGCGGCCATTGGCGG
>JBARBX010000166.1:0-5086 GCA_049793535.1 Steroidobacteraceae bacterium
CTACACCAACGCCGGCAAGTCCACCCTGTTCAACGCCTTGACGGGCTCCGCGACCTACGTCGCCGATAACCTGTTTGCGACCTTGGATCCGACGGTTCGGCGCGTTGATCTGGCGGATGTCGGCGAGGTGGTGTTGGCCGATACCGTGGGCTTCGTACGCTCCCTGCCCCACGAATTGGTGGCGGCGTTTCGCTCCACCCTGCAGGAGGCCCGGGACGCCGATCTGCTGCTGCACGTGGTGGACGCCAGCGATCCCATGCGCGATGACCGGATCGTGCAGGTCCGCGAAGTACTGCGCGGCATCGGCGCGGGCGAGATCCCAGAGCTCGTGGTATTCAATAAAATCGACCTGAGCGGCGAAAGCCCCCGAATCGTCCAGGGTACCGCGGGCGCAGTCGCTTCGGTGTCCGTATCCGCGGCGTTGGGCGGGGGACTTGCGGAATTGCGCGACATCCTGGCGCGCGCCGTGCGCCCCAATCAGGTTCGCCGTACTCTGCACCTCGAGCTGCTGGCGGCCGCCGTTCGCTCCGATCTGTATCGGCGCAACGCCGTGCGTGCCGAGCGGCAGTGCGAGGACGGCAGCTGGGAAATCGCCGTCGAGCTTGATTTGACCGAGGTTGCCAAACTATTGGGCCGACAGGGAGTCAATCTGGTGGACAATAACGACAGAACCCGCGCGCAGCGCGTGGCTTAAGATTTCTTGTGGCGGCCAGGTCGGCTGTTAGAATGCGCCGCTCTCCATAAATAGGCACTACGCATGGCTTGGAACGAACCTGGCGGCGAGAAACGCAATCCCTGGAACCGCCCGCAACAGTCGCAAAACGATTTGGACGAGGTGCTGCGGAATTTCCAGCGCCGGCTGTCGGCGCTGTTTGGCCGCGGCGGCGGCGGATCCGGGGGGTCGGCGGGGCAGGGTGCCTCCGGCTTCGGCAAGTCCCTGGGCAGCATCCTCGTCCTGATCGGAGCCGTGTGGATCGGCAGCGGCCTCTACCGGGTCGACGCCCAGGAACGCGCCGTGGTGCTGCGTTTCGGCAAGTATTTGCAAACCACCGGCCCCGGCTACAACTGGCACCTCCCCTGGCCGGTCGAGCGCAAGATCATCGTCAACGTGTCCCACCAGTACAGCGTCGTCGACGACGCCAGCATGCTCACCGCCGACACGAATTTGGTGGAAGTCAAATCCGCGGTTCAGTACATCCAGCCCGACGCGCTCAAATTGCTGTTCAAGGTGCGCGATGTCGACGATACGCTGACCCAGGTGAGCGAGAGCGCGATGCGCGAGGCCGTTGGTCAGGCATCGCTCGACAAGGCCCTGGCTTTCGATCCATCGATCACCGATCGCGCCAAGTTCCTGCTGCAAAGAACCCTCGACAATTACGACATGGGAATACGCATCCTGTCGGTGAATCTCACGGGCGTGAACGTGCCCGATGCCGTGCAGGACGCGCAACGCGACGCCATCAAGGCGGACAAGGACCGCCAGCGCTACCAGCAGGACGCGGAGACGTATCGCAACGATGTGCTGCCGCGCGCGCGCGGCGCCGCCGCCAAGGAGGTGCTCGATGCCGAGGCCTACCGCCTGCAAGTGGTCGCGCTGGCGCAGGGTGAAACGTCGCGCTTCGATCAAGTGCTTGCCCAGTACGAGCATGCGCCGGCGGTGACTCGTGAGCGCATGTATCTCGAAGCCATGGAGAACGTGTACAAGAACTCGCGCAAGGTGATCGTCGACACCAAGGGCGGCAACAACTTGATGTATTTGCCGCTCGACAAGCTGATCGCGCCGGGACCTCAGTCGATCTCCATGCCGAACGACACGATGACCGTGCCTGCCGCACGGACCCCCGAGGTCCAAGTTGCGCCCGCCGAGGACCCTGCGCGCGCGCGCGGGGTGCGCTGATGCAAAACCGAATCCTGTATTCGCTCCTGGCGCTGGTGGCCGTCATTCTCGTGGTGCGGGCCAGCCTGTTCACGGTGAGCGAGGGCCAGCTCGCCATCAAATCGATCGGCGGCGAGATCGTCGACGCGAATTTTCAACCCGGCCTGCATATCCGCATTCCTCTGGTCGAGGAGGTCCGCCGTTTCGACAAGAGGATCATCACCCGGCTGTACCGGCAAGAACTCTTCCTGACCCGCGAGCAGGAGCAGCTCAAGGTGGACTTCTACGTGAAATGGCGCATTCACGATTTGCGCCGCTACTATGAGGGCACGGGCGGAGACGAGGAAGTCGCCAACGATCGGCTCGGCGAGACGATCAAGGACAGCATCAAGACCGTGGTGACCCAGCGCACCCTGCAACAGGTCGTGACTGCCGATCGCGCGGAGTTCACGGAGTCGATGATGAAAAATGCGCGCCCCTCCGCCGAGCAGCTCGGGGTGGACCTGGTCGACGTGCGCATCACCAAGATCGACCTGCCGCCGCAGGTCCAGGATTCAGTGTTCGAGCGGATGCGCGCGACCTTCAAGGCGCAGGCGGCAAAATTGCGCGCCGAGGGCGTCGAGTCCTCGGAGCGCACGCGCGCCGACGCCAACAAGCAGCAGACGGAGATCCTGGCGGATGCGGCGCGCCAGGCGGGACAGATTCGCGGGCAAGGCGATGCGTCCGCGAGCGAGGTGTACGCGAAATCCTATTCGAAGAACGCGGAATTTTACAGCTTCTACCGCAGCATGCAGTCGTATCGGGAAGCCGTGGGAACCCAGGGCGACGTGCTCGTGGTCGCTCCGGACAACGCGTACTTCAAGTATTTCAACAAGTCGCAGCCGCAGCCCCAGCCACGATGATGGAAGTCGGTTGGACTGAACTTGCCCGCTACCTGGGCGGCGCCTTCGCCTTGTATCTGGTGCTCGAGGGGATTTTGCCGTTCGTGAATCCCGCCGCCGCGCAGCGGCTGATGGCGAAACTCGCGAAGACGGACCCCGCGCAATTGCGCTGGGGCGGATTGATCAGCATGGTGGCGGGACTCGCACTCCTGTGGATGGCGCGCAATGGGTAAGAACCTGGTGGTAATCGGCCTGCAATGGGGCGACGAGGGCAAGGGCAAAGTCGTCGATTTGCTGACCGATCAGGTGCAGGCGGTCGTACGCTTCCAGGGCGGCCATAACGCCGGCCACACCCTGGTCATCGGCGGCAAGAAGACCATTCTGTCGCTGATTCCATCCGGAATACTTCATCCGCATGTGCGATGCCTGATCGGCAATGGCGTGGTGCTGTCCCTGGAGGCATTGTTCAAGGAGGCCGACATGCTGATCGGCCGGGGCGTGCCGGTGTTCGAACGCCTGCGCGTAAGCCCCGCATGTCCGCTGATACTCGCCTCGCACGTCGCGCTCGACCGTGCACGCGAGCAGGCGCAAGGAGCGAACGCCATCGGCACGACGGGGCGGGGAATAGGCCCTGCCTACGAGGACAAGGTCGCGCGGCGCGCCTTGCGGGTGGCGGATTTGTTTCACCGCGAGCGTTTTGCGGCGAAACTGGGCGAGATCCTCGACTACCACAACTTTATTTTGCAGCGCTATTTCCAAGTCCCCGCCGTCGATTTCCAGCAGGTGCTGGAATCGAACTTGGAACTCGGCGAGCGCCTGAAGCCGCTGGTGGCGGACGTGACCGGCATCCTCGAACAGGTGTGCGTGGACGGCGGCAATGCGTTGTTCGAGGGGGCCCAGGGCGCCATGCTGGACGTGGACCTGGGCACCTACCCCTACGTTACGTCATCGACGACCACCGCGGGCGGAGCTGCCGCCGGCACAGGCCTGGGGCCGCGACGTCTCCACGAGGTGCTCGGCATCGTCAAGGCCTATGCCACACGCGTTGGCGCGGGACCGTTTCCGACCGAGCTGTTCGACGAGTTCGGCGAGCATCTGTCGCGCGTGGGACACGAATTCGGCTCCGTGACCGGCCGGCGCCGGCGCTGTGGATGGTTCGACGCCGTCGCCATGCGGCGCTCCATTGTCCACAATAGCTGCTCCCTGCTGTGCGTCACCAAGCTTGACGTACTCGACGGCCTGGACGTGATTCGCGTCTGCGTCGGCTACAAGATCGGAGAGCGCAGCCTATCCACACCGCCGCTGCTGTCCGAGCATTTCGGCGACGCCCAGGCCGTTTACGAGGAGTTGCCGGGATGGAAGGAAAGTACCGTCGGAATCACGCGCTTCGACGACTTGCCCGCCAACGCCCGCAGCTATCTCGAGCGGCTTCAGGTTCTGGTGGGGGTGCCCATCACCATCATCTCGACGGGCCCGGATCGAGATCAAACCATCATTCGCCAAAACCCCTTCGGTTGAGTTAACCATGGCATTCGAATCCGCCGTCCCAGCAGCCCGCCCCGCACCGGCCGACGAGGCCGGCGCCAGCTACGCGAAGAATCTGCAGGCATTCATCTTCGTGCTGTTCTTCGCCTTCGGCGGAATCACCAGCCTGAATGACATCATCATCCCGAAGCTCAAGGCGCTGTTCACGCTCACGTACGGCGAGGTGATGCTGGTCCAATTCGCGTTCTTCCTGGCGTATTTCATCGTGTCCATTCCGGCCGCGGCGCTGGTGCGGCGCATCGGCTACATGCGTTCGGCGGTGGTCGGCCTGTTGATCATGACGGCGGGCTGCCTGTTGTTCATACCGGCGTCCGCCTACGGCTTGTTCGGATTGTTTCTGCTGGCGCTGTTTGTACTGGCGTCCGGCATCACCACCGTGCAGGTGGTCGCGAACCCGCTGATTTCCATGCTGGGGCCGGCGCGCTTCGCCAGCAGCCGGCTGACCTTCGCGCAGGCGTTCAACTCCCTCGGCACCACTGTATTTCCCTACGTCGGGTCGATCTTGATTCTCGGCTCGCTGTCGAACGTCGATCCCGGCACCCTGTCGGGAAGGGCTCTCGATGATTTTCGCGGGGCGGAGACTCAGGTGGTGGTTCACACCTACATGGGCCTCGCCATCGCGCTCGTGCTGCTGGCCGCGGTGGTCTGGCTGCGGCGCAAGGCCCTGGTCGAAGCGCCGGCGGCACCGACGCCGATCGTGCGCGCGTTCAATCTGCTCGCTCGTCCGCGATTTGCCTTCGGCGCCCTGTGCATCTTTCTCTATGTGGGCGGCGAGGTGGCGATC
>JBARBX010000167.1:0-7874 GCA_049793535.1 Steroidobacteraceae bacterium
CCACAGCACCACGCTCGCGCCGCCCGCGGCGGCCTCGGCGGCAAACTTGAGGCCATGCGTACTGCGGCCGCGCAATGCGAAGAACAAACTGCCGGCGCGCACCTCGCGGCTGTCGAGAGTCAGATCCTCGACTCGGGATTCATTCGCAGGCACCGCCGCAATGCCGTCGAGTAGCCACATGAGGGAGGTGCTCACTGGCTGTCGCTGGCCTGCACCAGCGTGGCCGCGGGCACGTTCTGCAAATTATCCGGCGGAATGTCCATCAGGCGCAGAGCGCCCGACATCACGCTCGCGAATACCGGCGCCGCCACCGTGCCGCCCTGCGCCAGCACGCCGCCGAGCTCGTGCACATCGCGGGTCGGCTCGTCGATCACCACCACCGTCGCCAGTTTCGGGTGCGAGGCCGGCACCAAGCCGGCAAATACCGCCATGATCCGGTCGGTGGAATAGCCGCCTGCGATCGATTTGAACGCGGTGCCGGTCTTTCCGGAGACTTGATAGCCGATCAACTGGGCGCGGGTCGCGGTTCCGCCTTTTTCGACCACCTGTTCCATGAGCTGCACCAGCTCGTGCGCCACCTTCGGATCGACGACCTGCTCGCCGGGCACCGGCCCCGTGACGCGCTCGAAGGTAATGGGGCGCCTCACCCCGCCGGCGCCGATGGTCGCGTAGGCATGCGCCAACTGCAGCGGCGTGACCGACAGTCCATAACCGTGCGACAACGTGGCGATGCCGATCGGGCGCCAATGAGAGTAGTTGCTCAGCATGCCGGCCGATTCGCCCGGAAAGCCGCTGCCTGTCACCTGGCCCAGCCCCAATGCCGTGAGCGTGCTCCAGATTTCCTCGGGCTTGAGCGACAGCGCCACCTTCGCCGTGCCGACATTGCTGGACTTCGCGAGGATGGTCGCCAGGTCGATCACGCCGAGATTCGTTTCGTCCTCCTCCACCTTGTTGCCGACCTTGAAGAATCCGGGCGAGGTATCCACGACGCTGTCGGGGCGATACTGTCCGGAGGCGAGCGCGGCGGCCATGATGAACGGCTTCACGCTGGATCCCGGCTCGAAAATATCGGTCGCCGCGCGATTGCGATACAGCTCCGGCTTGAGCTGATCACGGTCGTTGGGGTTGTACGAAGGCTGGTTCACCATGGCCAGCACTTCGCCGCTGTCGACGTCGATGACGATGATGGAGCCGGCATGCGCCTGGTACTCCTGCATCGCCGCCTTCAGTTCCCGATAGGCGAGATACTGGATGCGCAGATCGATGCTCGTCGTGAGGTCGCGGCCCGGGCGCGGTGCGCGGATGCTTTCGACATTCTCGACGTAGCGGCCGTACATGTCCTGGATGACGCGCTTCGCTCCGTCTTCGCCGTTCAGCAATTGATCGAAGCCGAGCTCCAGGCCTTCCTGGCCCTTGTCGTCGATGGTGGTGAAGCCGACAACGTGCCCGGCGACCTCGCCGGCGGGGTAGTAGCGCCTGTATTCGCGCAGCAGGTACACGCCCGGGATCCCCAGCGCCTTGATGCGCGACGCCTGCTCGGGCGGCATATGGCGCACCAGGTAGAGAAATTCGCGGTCCAGATTGCTGGTGATCCGCCGCGCGAGCGTCTGCTGATCTTCCTTCAGCGCCCGCGCAAGCTTCGGTAGCTGATCGATGTTGTCGTTGAGCTCCTGCGGGTTCACCCAGACGCTGTCGACCGGCGTCGAGACTGCCAGCGGCTCGCCGTTGCGGTCCGTGATCGCGCCTCGATGCGCCGCGATCTTGACCACGCGCATGGAACGCGCATCCCCCTGGCTCGCGAGAAATCCATGATCGAGCAGCTGCAGTTCCACCGCCCGTGCCACCAGCAGGGACGCACCCGACAGCACCAATGCGAGAACCACGATCGACCGCCAGCGGTAACTCTTCGCCTGACCGTCGTTGTTGTCGCCGGGCCGGATTTTCACGGCCGCACGATCCGCACGTCGCGGGTCTGCGGCAGGTTCATCCGCAGCTTCGCGTTCGCGACTCGTTCGACAAAGGCATTCGACGACCAGTAGCTTTGCTCAAGCTGCAGGCGCCCCCACTCCATGTCGAGCGAGTCGCGCTCCGCATTGAGTTTTTCCAGGCGCACGAACAGGTCGCGCGCCTTATGCCGGGCGTAGATCACTTGCACGGCGGAGCCGAGCACCGCCAGCCACAACACGGGCATCGCGAGGGTGAGCCAGCGGCGGTTTTTCATGGGGCCATTCCTGGGTTCAGGCGTTCTGCGACTCGTAGCCGCGCGCTGCGCGCGCGCGGGTTCACGGTGGATTCGTTTTCGTCCGGCCGCATCGCCTTGCCGACGAGCTTCAGCCTCGGCCGGGCGTGCGCCGGTATGTCGGGGAGCCCGGCATACATCGGATCGGCCAGCGAATGGCGGCGCATGAACTGCTTGACCATGCGGTCTTCCAGCGAATGGAAGCTGATCACTGCGAGCCGCCCGTTGAACGCCAGGCGCGACAGCGCCGCTTCGAGCCCGGCTTCGAGCTCGGCGAGCTCGCGGTTCACGTGGATGCGCAAGGCCTGAAACACCCGGGTGGCAGGGTGCTTGTGGCGCTCCCGACTGCGCGCCACCCGGGCGATCATTTCAGCGAGCTGCAGAGTGGTCTCGAAGGGGCGCGACTGCCGGTCCTTCACGATGGCGCGCGCAATGCGCGGCGCCTCGCGTTCCTCGCCATATTCGCGAAAGATCCGGATCAGCTCATCCAGGGATGCGCCGTTGACGACATCGGCGGCGCTCGTGCCCGCTCCCGGCGTCATACGCATGTCGAGCGGACCATCCTGCATGAAGCTGAAGCCGCGCGCCGGGTCGTCGAGCTGCGGCGACGACACACCCAGATCGAACAAGATGCCGTCGAACTCAAGATCGGGTTCGACTTGGTCCGCGCAATCCGCCAGCGAAGAAAACGGGGCGAGAAAGAACGCCACGCGGGGATCCGATTCGAATCTGATGCGCGCCTCCGCGATGGCTGCTGGATCACGGTCGAGGCAGAGCAAACGACCGTCCGCGATGAGCTTCTCCAAAATCGCCCCTGCATGTCCGCCTCGACCAAAAGTGGCATCCAAATAGCTGCCACTGCCCCGTATGTTCAACGCAGCCAGCACTTGTGCTAGCAGTACCGGCGTGTGCTCCCTTGTCCTGTCATTCACCGCGTCCGCCGGCTAGAACGACAGCGTGTCGAGTTCGCCCGACAAGCCCGTGCCGTCGGCACTCGCCAACCATTCGTCGCGCCGCTCGTTCCAGCGCCCTTCGTCCCACAATTCAAAGCGCAGGCCCTGGCCGATCAGCATGGCGTCGCGCGTCAACTGACCGAATTCCCGCAAGTTCGCCGGCAGCAACAGGCGCCCGTGACCATCCAATTCCAGATCCGTTGCATAGCCCACCATCAACCGCTGCAGGCCGCGGGTGCGGGGGTCCAAGGTGGGTAACTTGGTGAGCTTGCGCTCGATGTCTTCCCAATCAGGCAGGGGGTAGATGAGCAGGCACTGGTCCTTGTCGACGGTGACCACCATGTGGCCGCCGCAGCGCTCAGCCAGCCGCTCTCGATACCGGGTGGGCATGACCAGCCGGCCTTTGGCATCGAGAGTGAGTTTATTGGCGCCCCTGAACATAATGAATGGGTCCTGAGACCCATTTTCTCCCACAATTTCCCACCGGGCACCACTATAGGGAGCCGCGCCTCGCACTGTCAACGTCTTAAGTTAAAAAAAACCCGACCCGACAGTGACTTAGGTCACATTTTGTACAGCGCCGCAAAGCCTGGGGGTTGAGTTTGTGTTGAATCAAACTGTTAGGGGGTTTATCTGAAGTCAGTCGCAAGAGCCAAATGACGTGATCTTCGCCTAATTCCGGCGATCCTGATGCTATTTCTTGTTTCTTGGGTTCACCGCCCGCGCTCCGCGGGCGCCTCTCATACGGGGTGGCTTCCACCCCGTTGAACCCCCGCGCACCGCGCGGTAGAAAAGAGTCGGCCGTTAAGCCGGGTTCTGTCTTGGACAGTCATTCCTCTGGGATGCGCGTCGCCGCGCAGCTCTAGCAGCCTACCCGGAAGCCTCATGTGGGCCACATGGTGCGGCTGTCCGCATGCTTCCCTATTTGGCCTTGCTCCAGGTGGGGTTTGCCGTGCCGTGGATGTTGCCACCCGCGCGGTGCGCTCTTACCGCACCATTTCACCCTTACCGTCGCCGCTTGCGCGGCGCTTAGGCGGTATCTTTCTGTTGCACTTTCCGTGGGCTCACGCCCCCCAGGCGTTACCTGGCACCTTGCCCGCTGGAGCCCGGACTTTCCTCCATGTGCTTGCGCACACAGCGACTGCCTGGCCGACTCTTGGCGCGCACCTTACTACTGTTTGAGCTGCAGTGCCCGCTTGTAGGCCTCGTTGTCGCGGGTCTCGGTGATTTGCGCGGCCAGGCGCGCCGCTTGCTTGAGGGGCAGCTCCGCCAATAGCAGTGTCAGCACGCGATCCAGCGCCCCACCATGGCCGTCGGCTCCCCCCTCTTCGGCCGCAGCCTGTTGCGGCGCGCCGGCCAGAACCAGGACGATTTCTCCGCGGCCGAAGTCCGCGTCCTGCATCGCACGTGCGAGCAGATCGTGCAAGCTGCCGCGATACGTCGATTCATGCAGCTTGGTGATTTCGCGCGCCACCGTCGCGTGCCGCTCGCCGCCGAACACCTCCGCGCAATCCTCGAGCATTTCGCGCACCCGATGCGGCGCTTCATACAGCACGAGAGTGCGCGGCTCCCGTTCGAGCGACTTGAGCCGCTTGCGGCGGGCCGTGCCGCGCGCCGGCAGAAATCCCTCGAAACAAAAGCGGTCCGTCGGCAATCCGCCGATCGACAGCGCCGCAATCGCCGCGCAAGGCCCTGGTATGGCGACGATCTCGAATCCTTCCGCCGCCACCGCACGCACCAGCTCGAAGCCGGGGTCGCTGATGGCGGGGGTGCCTGCATCGCTCACCAGCGCAACTTGGGCGCCTTGGCGCAGACGCTGGATGATGTCGGTGGCGCGCCGCCGCTCGTTGTGATCGTGCAAGGAGAGCTGCGGCGTTTGAATGCCGAAATATTTGAGCAGTGTCCCGGTATGGCGCGTGTCTTCGGCCGCGATCAAGGTAGCGGTTTGCAAAATTTCCCGCGCCCGGGCGCTCAAATCCCCCAGGTTGCCGATGGGTGTGGCTACCACGTACAGCCGCCCTGCATGCTCAATAGCCACTATAATCCCCTCAATGAACACAAAGCAGGGTATGGCAGCAATCGCTCGACGTCCACGGCTGCCGCTGCAGGCGGCGCTCGCGGCATCGCTGGGACTCGCTGCATGCAGTTTGCTCAAGCCGGTACAGGCTCCCGTCAGCCAGCAAGAGCGCGCGCAGCATCTCGCGCAAACCGGCCAGCATGCGGAGGCGGCGCAGGCCTACGCCGAGCTTGCGGGCCTGCTGCCGGCGGAGCACGACAACTACGAACTGCTGAGCGCCGAACAATGGCTGGCCGCAGGCAATATCGCCGCGGCGAAGCAGTCGTTCGTGGCGGTATCGGCGGATGCCCGCATCCGGCTTCCGACCGCGCGCGCGCTGGTCGCCGCGGAGATCGCCTTCGCCGAGAACGACGGCGCGCGCGCCATTCGCGAGCTCGATCAGATTCCGGTGCCCACAACCCCGGATCAGGCGCAGAACTACTGGTGGATTCGCGGCCGCAGCGCCTTCATCACCGGACACCCGGTGGAAGGTACGCGCGCCCTGGTCGAGCGCGAGCGCTGGCTCAACGATCCCGCCGCCCTGCGCGCGAATCGCACTGAATTGTACGAGAGGATTCGCAGCGCCGCCGAACGCGGTCAATCGTTGAAGCCGCCCGCGAACACCGACCCGGTGGTTGTCGGATGGCTGGAATTGGGACCCGTCGCGGTGGGTCTCGCGCGCGATCCCATTCGCGCGGCCGCCGCCCTCAACAATTGGAAGCGCCTGTACCCGCAGCATCCGGCGAACTCGGGCGTACTGTCCACCGCCACCACCCAGATCGCCGCCGCGACCGAATATCCGGATCAGATCGCCCTGCTGCTGCCGCTCTCGGGCCGCTCCGAGCCGCTCGGCGTCGCCGTGCGCGACGGCTTCATTGCCGACTATCTCGAACAGGATGCGGCGGCGCGTCCGCGCCTGCGGATTTACGACGTGGCCGCCGAATCGGTGGCCGCCGCCTACAATCAGGCGATCGCCGAGGGCGCCGGCTTCATCGTCGGGCCCCTCACCAAGGAGGACGTGGCCGCCGTGGTGCCCCTGAGCGGTCGCGTACCGGTGCTGGCCTTGAATTTTCTCGGCGACTCCACGAGTACGCCGCGAAATTTCTATCAATTCGCCCTGTCGCCGGAAGATGAGGCGCGCAGCGTCGCGCGGCGCGCGGCCGCCGACGGCCGGCTGAACGGGGTGGCAATCGTTCCCAACAATGACTGGGGCAATCGCGTCGCCGCCGCATTTGCGGACGAGTTGTCGCACCTCGGGGGATCCGTCCTCGACAGCGCGCGCTACGAGAGCTCGCAAGCCGACTTCTCCGACGTTATCAAGCAGGTGATGCAGGTACACGACGCCAAGGGCGAGCCCGTGACGCATCGCACCGATGCGTCGTTCATTTTCGTGGCTGCCGCCACCGCCAGCGTCGCCCGCCAGATCATGCCGCAGCTTAAGTTTCATTACGTCGGGGACGTGCCGGTGTATTCCACCTCCGATAGTTTCGAACCCGACGCGACGGCCAACAGCGACATCGACGGCATGCTTTTCCCCGACATGCCGTGGATGGTGGCGGACGACCCGGTAACCTCTCAAATCCGCGATGCGGTTCGCGCGGCATGGCCGGGCCGCACCGCGCGCCGCGATCGGCTGTACGCGTTCGGATTCGACGCGTATCGGCTGGTGCCGGCGTTGCGCGTGTCGCCGCCCGCGGCGAGCGAGATCTCCGGGGTGACCGGCAAGCTGCATCTCGACGAGCGCAATCGAATCCACCGCGATCTGGACTGGGCGCAGATCAAGGACGGAATGCCCAACCTGCTCTAGCCGCCCTGCTTGTTGTTCACGGTGTGCCACACCGCGATGTCCCAGGCATTATGAATGCCGACGAACAGGAGCAGCAGGGAGCAGGCGGCCGCGCCGTACAAGCTGCGCTCCGGCCGCGTCCACATGAAGCACGCCGCGGCGAGAAGAACGCCGTAGGCCATCGCCGGCAGTGCCACGTTCCAGACCCAATCCTCGTGGACGGGAACGTAGTCGCTGGCGATGTGCGCGATGCCGTGGCCGACGACGGCGGCATAGGCGAGCCCGGCGACTCCGGCGGCACCGAACCCGAGGCTCAGACCAAGCACGCTCTGGTGCGGCATGCTGAGGTATGCGGCCAGAGTCAGGACGGCGCAGAAGTGCACGATGGTCGGCGTCACGTAGGCACGCAAGCCTTTCAGAGTGACCCGCCTCGTATCGGAGACCAGGGCGATGACGACGAAGGTCAGTCCCGTAAGGCCCGCCGCCGCCGATCCGGTGATGACGTAGAAATTATTCCAGTCCGCCAGCAGTGATGCCGTCATACCCGTTCTCCTCGTCTGAATAGCCGACGCGTACCCCCGATCGGCAGCAGGAAGAATGCCTCTTCGGCCACGGATTTCGCGGTGCGCACGGCCGGCAGTTCGTGGATGGGCTGATCGAGCGGGTCGTCCGCCAGCGCAAACGTTCCCCAATGGACGCCCACGCTGCGCTTTGCGCCAAGATCGAGGTGAATCTGCACCGCCTCCTCGAGATCGACATGCTGATCCTTCATGAACCAGCGCGGCAGACAGGCGCCCACGGCGATCAGCGCGAGATCGAAGCCCCCGCCCTGCCCGGGCG
>JBARBX010000168.1:0-12709 GCA_049793535.1 Steroidobacteraceae bacterium
GCGTCACCATGTCGGGATTCAATAGCTCCTGCGTCTGCTGAACGATGCCGAAGGCCTTGGTCAAGTGAGCGCGCATGTCCTCGGGTCGATTGTGGGGCGCGAAGGTCTCCTCGAATGTCCGGGCGGCGAAGGCGGCGAGGGCCGGAGCGTCGGACACGACGGCGATGCGGATGTGAAGGGTATCGGATTTGAGCATGGGCACCGGCCTATGGTCAGTATCCAACCAGCGGGGGGCGCTTTTGGTGACTCCACTGCCCAACCGATGGGCGCCGCCATTGGTGCGTGGCGTAGTCGATGAGCCGCTGTGGCACGGCGTCCCCAAGCACGATCAAGCGCTGCAGCATCATCGCGAGGTCCACATCAGCAATCGACCAGGCGCCGAAAAGGTTGTCGGTGCGACCGTCGAGCAAGGTCAGTGCCGCTGAGAATAGTCGCTGAGCGGCGTCACGGGCAGATTCCGACAGTGCCGGCCGCTTGGCACCATGGAACACGACAAAAGTCGGCCGCTCCTCGCGAATGGGCATGAGGTCGCTGCGCACCCAGGCTTGGATTTGGCGAGCTCGGGCGCGGTCGCGCGGGTCGGTGGGGAAGAGGCGCGTGCCGTCAAAGGTCTCATCGACGTATTCGCAGATTGCCGACGACTCCGCAAGGGCGAAGCCGTCGTGGATGAGCGTCGGGACTCGTCGCGTGATCGACGTTCGGGCGAAGTTCGGATCGTGATGGGCGTGCGCAGCCAGATCCAGCGACTCAATGTCGAAATCCAAGCCCTTCTCAATCAGGCTCACAAATGCAACCAGGGCGTAGGGGCTTGCGTAATTGGCATCGACGTAGAGGAGCATGGGCTTTCCTTAAAGGAAATAGGCATTCTAACAGTGCACGGCCGACCCGGCGGGCGCTCGTTCTGCAACAAAAGACTCAGCGACCCCGTTCAATGCGAAATCACAGAACCAACGCGAGATGCGGTTCTGGCTTGGATCATCTCATCCCAGTTGAAGCCCGAGGATTTTCTGTTTCCGAGGCGCATACACTCGTCACCGCACCTATCCACGCGACAGTATGCCCGGATCGTCGATTCTTGGGTCCGACAACTGGGATTGGATAGCACAAGTTACGGTACCCACACGCTTAGACGGACGAAGGCGACTCTGATTTATCGGCGAACGAAGAATCTGCGGGCGGTACAGATGTTGCTCGGCCACACAAAACTCGAAAGCACCGTGCGATATCTCGGCATCGAAGTTGACGATGCTCTTGAAATGGCGGAACAGACCGAAGTGTAGTCAGACGACGCCGGTCGGCGGCAAAGGCCGCTGACCGGCCATTGGGAACTTGGGACACCGAATTGACGAGCTGATGGCCGATCATTCGATAAAGTGATGCATGATGTGTATAATACACACGATGCAGAGTCGCGAGCTAATTAAGCTCCTACAGGCGGATGGCTGGCAACTTCAGCGAACTCGCGGCAGCCACCACCAGTTCGTGCATCCGACGAAGCCGGGCACCGTAACGGTGCCGCATCCGAAGAAGGATCTGGGGAAAGGCTTAGTGCGGGCGATTCGAAAGCAGGCCGGTCTGAGGTGAGGTTTTAATCTATGCGGTATCCCATTGCAATTGAGACGGGCGATTCCAAACATGCCTACGGCGTCGTAGTGCCTGATTTGCCAGGCTGCTTTTCGGCAGGGGATACCCTAGATGAGGCGCTGACTAACGCGCGAGAGGCGATCCTGCTTCATCTGGAGGGTCTACTGGACGACGGCCAATCCTTTCCAAATCCGTCCGCCATCGAACAGTTGCGTGGCAAGCGCAGCTATCGCGGCTGGACCTGGGCGATCGTGGACGTCGACATCAGCGAGCTGGGAGATAAGGCTGCCAGAGTCAACATTACTTTGCCGCAGCGGATTCTTCGCGCAGTGGATGCTCACGCGCGTAAGCAGGGCGAGACGCGGTCGGGATTTCTTGCCCGAGCGGCACTGGACGCAATGCGAAAACCGGCCTGAGCGTGACCGGTTTATTGGTCGCTAAGCGGCCATTTTTGGACATTCATCAAACTATAGTGGGCGCCCTAATGCGGTCGTTCGAGAGGCGGATCAAGCTGAGTCAGGATGCAGGCATATTTGCTGCTCGACCGCCATCAGTGCTGCTAGGTGCACATGCTTGAACTTGGTGAAATCCAATAAATGGCCCACTCTCCCAATCCTCCCCTAACAATAAAGGCGGCGGTGAGTCGATTCATCTTCGCCTCAACTATCTTCGTGGGGCTCACGCTCACATGCCTACTCACTGCCGATTTCGACCTACGGGTCATAGTCGCATGCTTCGCGTTCGCTGCATTTCTCTTTACTCTTATGTATGGCGTAAGCCTCGGAAAGACCATTAATCGAGAGCCAATGCCAACGCGCTCGTTGCGAGTCGTCGGCGCGATACTGGTGTTTCCATTGGCCATATTCGGGGTAATCATAATCGGTGGTGGAATTGTGGGCGTATTCGTGAGCATTCGCGCCGTCGAGATGCAAGCGTGCACCGGGAAATTTTCAATTGATGCGATTGTAGCCCTCGTGCGGTTGCTGGCGTGCTTACTTATGCCGTTGGCCGGCTACGCCATACTGTGCGAAGGTCTTCGACGTGATCCTGCTGCCGTCAAAGTAGTGCAACGTGGTTCCGGGCGGGTTTCCGTTATCAGCGCGGCGCTTTGGTTCAGGATTCTAATGTTTGCACAAAGCATTGCTGTCGGCACTTTGGTTATCGCCTTTGCGGTCGCCGCTGCCGCAACGAATAGTTGTGAGGCTTCCGCGTGGATTTGGAGTCCCCTAGTATCCGTTTCCGTCGCTATCTCTGCCGCCGTCATTGCCGCAGGAATTTTTGCACTTCGTCGGCGTCGTGCCGCACAGAAGATTAGGTAGTTGGTCCCTTTGCTACGCTCAGGCGACTTTCCTCCAGCCCGATGAATCGCGGCACCAACTCAATCTGCTATGAGTGGCTTGATTGTTTTCTGCGGGATCTATCTATACTAACCATGGTTCTAATACCTGAAAGCGGTCGCCGTGATTCGGGCGGAGGGAGGCGGCCCCAATCGACCTACGGAGTCACGATGGTTTTCGCAAAGGATTGAGGACATCGAGGCCCGAAAAGTGCTTTTCATTGTCCGTTACAATCACGCATTCGTTTGTTTCGGCGACGGCAGCGACAATCATATCCAGGTCACTTCTGGGTTTGCCGGCAGCGCGACCTTCAGACATTAGACGAGCCCAGACCAATGCCGCTTTCTCGTCAAAAGGCAATATCCTCCCCTTAAATAGGGACTGCGGACCCTCCGGCCCGGCAAACCACGCCTCCAATCGTTCGCGCTTTTTGCCCTTTGGTTTATCCAGTATGCCGCGCCGGATTTCAGCGACTGTCAGGGAGGAGATAAACAAGTCGCCATCGGATTGCACACCCATCCATTCCAATAACAATTCGGATGGGTCCGGCTTCGTTATATTGCTGAAGATGTTTGTGTCGAGAAGGTAGCGGGTCAAAGGTCAACCTTGCGGCTGGTTTCCCTGGAACGCTCGAATTCGAGATCGGCGCCTACAAGCGGTGACCGGCGCAGCGCCTGAAGAATTCCGCCTCTCTTTGGCGGATCGCCCGAGATCGTCCGGCCGATCGCCGCTCGAATCCGCGCTGAATCCGGGCCGTCTTCCGCGAGGCGCCGTGCGACGGAGCGGATCAAGTCACGATCCGCATCGAGTCCAAGCACTTCGAATCTGGCGATCCCCCGCTTCCTCAGACGGGAGCGATAATTTCGCAACGCTCGCTTCTGTGCTGTATCGCTCATGGATATCTCCTGAAATATGCCCTGCAATATACCCCGGTAATATTGTGTAGGGCAAGTAGTGGCCAAATCACTCCAGGCCAAAACCGATCCTCAGTATAAAAAATAGCGGTCATGAAGCAGACGTTCGTCGGCTGCGTTAAGCTGATACCGACCCCAAGCCAACCCACCACTCCTCTGCGCATGCTCAAGGCGCGACCCTCGATGCTATCTCTCGCGCCTGCGCAATAAGCGGATGCGAGGGATCAAGATTCGCCGTCAGGTGGGTCAATGCTTCGTGGGCGGTTGCCGAGGCGCTCTTGCGGCCGGCTCCCGCCTCAGCGCGTGCGCGCAGCACCAGTGCCTCGCCCATCCATGACGAAGACTTAGGATCGACGGCGCTGATCCTTGCCAAATCGAGCGCTGCTTGCGCATGCTGTTCGGCCTCGGCGTACTGCCGCTTTGCCAGCAGCGCCGAGCTTCGCAGCGCCTCCAACTCGCGCGCGTCGGGGTTCGTCTTCTGCCGGCGCGACGCGATCAGCGCGCCCGCACGCTCGAGCGTTTTCAATGCCTCATCGGGCCGGTTACTGGCAATATCGAGGCGTGCGCTCACCAACAGCAGGCGGACGACCTCGATTCCCTTCTCGTTCGTTGCCAGCCTGTGCTCTTCATCCGGCAAAAGCTCCGCCCAGCGAGCTTCAGCCGTCGCGAGGTCCCCGCGCGCAAGGGCTGCGACAACGGCCGAAGCGCGCAACAGCGAGGCCTGATAGCTAATGCCCCCCTGCTCGGCCTTGCGCGCCGCATCGAGGATGGCGGGCTCCGCCTGTTGCGCCTCCCCCCGGTCGAGGCGGGACAGAGCCCAGCAGCTCTCGCTGCTGGCGCTCATATCGGCGTAGGCTGCATCGTGTCGCACCCTGGCGGTGCCGGCGTCCATGCACGCAACCGCTTTGGTCGGCTGTCCACCGTAGCGCAAGTCGGAGCACACGCCGTTGACATAGGCGAGGTAGGCACCGGTGTCCGCACGTCCCATCTCGCTCGCCAGCGCCACATTACGGCTGGAGATTTCCCACGCCTCATGGTACTGACCGGCCATCATAAGGGCGCGCATGAGATCATTCGACGTCGCCAGATAGCGGGAAGATCCATGCATTCCCGCTCGATCGAGATCCGCAACGGTCGTACGCAGATGGTCGACGGCGCGCGCGAAGTCCCCATCCTCCTGCACGACGAAGGCCTCCGCGGTGGTGCACTCGGCCTCAATGCCGGGAGGTACCGGATCGAGCCGGCGCATTTGGGCAAGGCCCTGCGCAAGCTGCACGCGGGCGGCCGTGAAGTCGCGGGCGATGGCGAGATCTTCGGTGCGAATGCAGGCGAGTTGCCCGAGAATATCCGCATCATCGAAGCGATGCCCGATGGTCTCCGCCTCGACGGCGACTTCGGCCGCAGTGCGAAAATCGCCGATATCTATGTAGCGTCCCGACACATCGATCAAGAGGCGTGCGGCCAGCACCGGGTCATGGCGGAATCGAGCCGCCAAGAATTGGCGCGCCCGATCGAGGCGCTGGCTTTCCGCATCGGGGGACAGCCGGCTCAACTTGTCGTCCAGAATATATTGCGTGAGATCGGCTTGTGCATTCGCCCTTTTGGCCTCTTCGATGGCGAGGTCGCGTTGCGCACGCGCCGACTGCATCTGGCTCAGGGCGAATGCGCTGGTGACGATGAGACCGACGGCCACCAGCAAACCTGAAACGACGCTGCCTCGGTTGCGGCGCACGAATTTCGTCACCCGATAGGGCACCGTGTCGGGCCGGGCGCTGATGGGCTCGTGGGAGAGGAAGCGCCGCAGATCCTCTGCGAACGCCGCGACGGAAACGTAACGCTCCGCCGGGTCTTTCTTGAGCGCCTTGCCGAGAATGGTGTCGAGGTCGCCTTCGAGAGCGCGGCGACTCGACATCGATGCACTGGCGACCGTGGAGGGACGCGGCGCCTCCTCCTTGAGAACGGCATGGATCAGCTCGGGCGTGGAACGCGCGCTGCCGCCCAGCGGGTGCGCGCCGGTCAAGAGCACGTAAAGTACCAGGCCGAGCGCGTATACGTCGGTCGCCGTGGTGACGGACTGGCCCAGAAGCTGCTCCGGGGCAGCGTACTGGGGAGTCAACGCCTGGGCGTTGGTTTGAGTGAGGGCGGCGTCGCCGTCCTGAGTGAGCAGCTTCGCAATGCCGAAATCGAGCAGCTTTACGGTGCCTTCGCGGGTGACGAAGACGTTTGCCGGCTTCAAGTCGCGGTGAATGATGAGATGGCTGTGCGCGTGGCCAACCGCAGCAAGCACGCCCTGGAACAGGGCGACTCGTGCTTCGAGGCTAAGTTCAAGTCGATTGCAGTAGGCGTCGATCGGCTCACCCTCGACATATTCGAGCACGAGGTAGGGCTGCGAGTCATCGATGACCCCGGCATCGATGAGGCGCGCGATATTGGGATGATCCAGCCGCCCGAGCATTCGGCCCTCGCTGCGGAATCGCTCTTCTCCGGTCCGGCCGAGCCAGTAGACATGGACGAACTTGATCGCGACGGTTCCCTCGAATCGCCCATCGGCTCGGCGGGCTCGCCAGACGCTGCCCATGCCGCCCCGACCGATTTCGGATTCGATGAGGTAGGGGCCCACGCGGCGGCCGATGAGGGTCACGTCGGCAACCGGTGCGTTCGGATAGGGAGAGTCGGACAGGAACTCGGCGTATCCCTTGCGATCGCGCACCGCGAGCGCCCGCTCAATTTCGGCGGCGATCTCGGCGTGCGTGCACGCGAGCTTAGCGAGCCACGGCCCGCGCTCCGATTCCGGCAACTCGAGAGCACGATCGAGGTAATCGCTGAAGAGGCGCCATTGCTCCTCCGAAAAGTTCGGCATCGGGCTCCCCGGTTCTTCGTCTATCGTTTGAATCGGAATCGAAAATCAATTCGCGCCATTCGCGCCGCGGTACTTAAGTCTCGTTCAATCCTCTGAAGAGAATCAGGCGAGCCTTCTCCCAGTCCCGCATGACGGTGCGCAGCGAGGTCCCGCGCTGCGCGGCAATGTCCTCGAACGTAAAGCCGCAGAAGTACTTCAGGTCCACGACTCCGGCAAGGCGCGGCTCGTGGACCGCGAGTTCATCGAGGGCGTCCGATAAACGCGCCAGGTCGGTCGCGCTCTCTGCGGATTCCTCGACTTCCGTGGGCAACTGGGTGATGTGATAAGCCCCGCCGCGCTTGAGCGCACACCGCTCACGCACAAGATCGATGATCAGGCCGCGCATCACTCGCGCCGCATACCCCATGAACCTTTCCCGATCCGGGAAGTGTGACTCGCGATTGGCCATTCCGATATAGGCTTCATGGAGCAGCGTCGTCGGGCTGACGAACGCAGTATCGCTGCGGCGGAGTTGACGCTCCGCCAGCCGCCTCAAATCGCCATAGAGCGAGATGAAGAGCTGATTCTTGGAGACGTCGATCGCGTCCGGTTCGATCCCCATGCAGAACTCCCAGGAAGGCAACTCAGCATGCCGAATCGAGAACGCCGCCGCAACCCATTGCCGCCACGAGGTCGTTTGGGCGCGTGCGGCAGCGCGGTAATTGTCGAGCGGTCGCCTCCCCTGTCACTTTTAGTCCTCCGAATCCGATCCATGACACAGGGACGACCTTGCAGCGATTAAGAGGTAAACATAATGGATACCCGTGTTCTCTTTCACCGGATCAAAGCGCTAGTCCAACCGGCCTCGCCGCACGCACGCGGGTCGATTTTCGTGCTCGCCATCGCGGCTACCGCACTCTGCAGCGGCGCGCGCGCGGAGCTGCCCGCAGTCCCCGAGGGCCTGCAACTGTTCCTCGATCACACCGGTGTCATCGGCACTCTGGACGTCAATGGGCCGGTCAACGGGCAGGGCGCGTTCTTTCAAAGTCTCGGCACGAACGGGCGCTCCTGCGCGACCTGCCATGTCGCAAGCCAGGCCATGGGCCTGAGCACAATGGGAGCCCAGCTTCGCTTTGCCCAAACCAGAGGAAAGGATCCATTGTTCGCCGCGATTGACGGGGGAAACTGTCCCAATGCTCGCACCGGCAATGCTGCGGACCATAGTTTGCTGTTGAACCATGGACTCATCCGCATCTTCCTCCCGCTGCCCCCGAATGCGCAGTTCAGCGTATCGGTGGTGCACGACCCCTATGGATGCGCGATGGTGCCCGACCCCACCGGGGGCCAACCCATCATCTCCGTATACCGGCGGCCGCTGCCGACGACCAATCTGGGTTTCTTGAGCACCATCATGTTCGACGGCCGTGAGACGCACGTGCCGCTCAACAACGGCCCGACGTTCCTCGCAAACCTGAACGCCGATCTCACACAACAGGCGATTGATGCGACCACCACGCATGCGCAGGCGGCCCAGCCTCCGACGGCGAGCCAGCTCGCGGACATGGTCGGATTCGAGCTGGGGTTGTTCAGCGCACAAGTCGCTGACGCGGAAGCGGGGTTGCTCAGTGCGCGCGGCGCGAATGGAGGCCCCGTCAATCTTGCCGGCCAACCCTACTACCCCGGTATCAATGATTCCTTGGGCGCGGATCCCTCCGGTGCGGCCTTCAATCCGCTATCCATGACGCTGTTTGCCGCGTGGGCCAACCTGAACGACAACGACGGCAACTTCAACGATATGTACCAGGACGAACAGCGTCGCAAGATCGCGGCGGGTGCAACTCTCTTCAACAGTGCACCCGTGCAGATCTCCAATGTCCGGGGCTTGAACGACAACGCCGCGCTCGGCAAGCCGAGTACGTTTACCGGCAGTTGCACCACCTGCCACGACGCCCCGAACGTCGGAGACCACTCGTTTCCGCTGCCTCTCGACATCGGTACCGGACACTCGGTGCTGCCCGGCGCCGAGCCGGATCCGAACATCGCCGCGGCGCTTGCGGCGCTTTCCATGCCGGACCTGCCGGTCTATCTCATCAACGGTTGTCCGAATCCCTTCAACCCGGGACAAGCGGAATCGTTCTACACGACCGATCCGGGCAAGGCGCTCATTTCCGGGCTGTGCAGCGACTTCAACCGCGGTAAAGGCCCGATTCTGCGCGGACTTGCGGCCCGCGCCCCGTATTTCCATAACGGCGCGGCCGCGAACTTGGATGAGATTGTGAATTTCTACAATCAGCGCTTTCAGATGAATTTGACCGAGGAGCAAAAAGAGGATTTGGTCGCGTTCCTCAATTCACTGTGATCGGTCGCGAGCGGGTGCCGGTCAGTCGCGATCCGGAGCGCCCTGCGGAAATAGCTTGCGGTAGGGTCGCGCCTCATCAACTGTGCGGGCGACGGATGGTCGTGCAAGAAGTCGAGCGCGGTAGGCGCAAACGCCCGGGAATCGGTCACCGATTGGATGCACCCAATCGGAGTAGAAAAGCGCCGGGGCGGCGGAACAATCCGCCAGGGAGAAGGTACTGCCGGACGCCCATGCTCGAGGCGTGAGTTGCTTTTCGAGCCATGCATACGCAACATCCAACATCGCCCTGGCATCGGCGACGCTTCTGGCGTCGCGTTCCGTCTCCGTTCGCAGCCGATCCGAGACCAGCGTTTGCATCGGACTCATGACGTAGTTGTCAAAGAACCGATCCATGAAACGCGCCCTTAGGGCTGCGTCGTCGTTCATCGGAATCATTTGCGCCGTTCCGGGGTAACGGCTCATCAAGTATTCTACGATGATGCTGGATTCCGCGATCGTCTCGTCGCCGTCCCGGAGAAGAGGAAACTTCTTGATTGGCCAAAGCGACCCAAGTTCGGCCCATCCCGCCGCGTCCTCGACCAACCGGTAGGTAAACGGTGTCGAATTCTCGTACAAGGCGATCACTGGCTTCCAGCAATAGGAGGCGAACGGGTGAGCGTACAGAGTCAACGGCATATAGATTCCCCCGATCCGCATAGTATCCTCTCACGCCTTCGAGCCGGTGGAGTAAATTAAGATGAGAATCGAAGTCACCGACACGCCGTGCAAGGAGGATGAGGCGTTCGTTATTGCTCAGACTCGCGAGTACAACAGTGCGTTTGCGGAGAATGACCACAAAAGCCTGTGCGTCTTTGCACGTGATGACGCGGGCAATATTGTCGGCGGCCTGACTGGAAGAACCTATTGGCGGTATCTGGACATTGCATTCCTCTGGGTCGATGCAAAACATCGCGGCGAGGGTTATGCCACCAAGCTTTTGAAATCCGCCGAGGCCGAAGCACGTGAGCGCGGCTGCGAACGCGTATTTCTGGATACCTTGAGCTTCCAGGCAGTGGGCTTCTACTTAAAGCTTGGCTATGCCGAATTCGGTCGTCTTTGCGGATTCAGCGGCAAATATGATCGACACTATCTGCACAAGCGGCTTGATGCGATGGATGCGTCCGGGGAGAAGCAGGAATGCTGAGAGTTGCGTTTGTCGGCCTAGGGAATATGGGGCAGGGAATGGCCGGCCGCTTGCTCGATACCGGGCATCAACTCAACCTCTACAACCGCACGGCTTCGCGCGCGCAAGCTCTGGTCCGGCGCGGGGCACACCTGTTTGACTCACCGAAAGCGGCATGCCAGGGAGTGGATGCAGTCATCTCCATGGTCGCCGACGATGCGGCTTCGCGGGCCATCTGGCTCGAGCGAGACGGAATACTCGCCGCCGACATGGCAAAAAACGCGTTCGCCGTCGAATGCTCGACGCTGTCCCATGATTGGGTCACCGAGCTTTCATCCCGATGTAAGGCACTGGGTCTTCGGTACATAGATGCCCCCGTAACCGGACTTCCGGAGGTTGCGGCGGCGGGTGCCCTCACGCTGCTCGTGGGCGCAGATGCGGACGATGTGCAATCCGCGCGCGGAATTTTGGATTCTCTGTCGGGACGCATCATTCGATTCGGTCCGATCGGCGCCGGCACCGCCTACAAACTCATCATCAATATGATGGGCGCCGTGCAGATCGCCTCAGCGGCGGAAGGATTGGCAATCGCTGAGCGTGCCGGCCTCGACCTTGCCGTGGTCGCCGATGCCATGGCAACCAGCCAGGCCGCAAGTCCGCAAGTGGTCCGCAATACCCTCCGTATGGTGGCGGAGGATCACGACGACAACATTGTATTCACGTCGGCGTTGCGCATGAAAGATGTGGAGTACGGAGTGCGGTTTGCCCGCGCCATCGGGATTGGCAGCCCGTTTGGTGCCTTGGCCGAAGGCATATATCGTCGGCTCTGCGATATGGGCTATGCCGAAGTCAACGAAAGCAAAGTCATAGATGTCTGCCGCTCACAGTTGATTTGACCACTCTGCCTTTTTTCCTTACATCTAATTCGATGTTTGATTCTGTTTCCGGCCGAGTCGATACTTGGCTTGTGAACGCGATTGTTGCGCACTTCTCCAGGAATACATCTCCATGAACGAAGCCTTTATCTGCGATTTCGTGCGCACGCCCATCGGCCGCTACGAGGGGGGGCTCGCGGCCATGCGGGCCGATGATCTGGCCGCGACCGCGATCGGACGGCTGGTCGGCAAATATCGCTCCATCGGCGAGTCCGTCGACGAGGTATTCATGGGCTGCGCCAACCAGGCCGGCGAAGACAATCGAAACGTCGCGCGCATGGCCGCGTTGCTCTGCGGACTGCCGGTACAGGTGCCCGGCGTGACCGTCAATCGACTATGCGCGTCCGGATTGGACGCGGTGGCAGCCGCGGCTCGTGCGATCCGCGCCGGCGAGATGGATCTCGCGATTGCCGGCGGAGTGGAGTCCATGACGCGCGCGCCGTTCGTCTTGGGTAAGGCGGAGCGCCCCTTCCAGCGCACCGCGGAGATCTTCGACACCACCCTCGGCTGGCGGTTCGTGAATGCGCAAATGAAGGCTCTCTACGGCACCGACTCGATGCCTGAAACCGGCGAGAACGTTGCCGCCGAGTTCAATGTCTCGCGCGAGGATCAGGACGCCTTTGCCCTGCGCTCGCAACAGCGCGCCGCGCGCGCGCAGGATGCCGGCGTATTCGCCGAGCAGATCGTGGCCGTGAGCGTCCCTACGCCTACGGGAGCGCCCCCTCAACTCGTCGAGCGGGATGAGCAGCTTCGGCCGCAAACCACGCTCGCGGCCTTGGCGAAGCTCAAGCCGGTTGTACGTCCGGGCGGCACCATTACCGCCGGCAACGCATCCACCATCAACGATGGAGCGGCCGCGCTGCTGTTGGCGTCCGCCGCGGCTATCGAGCGGCACGGACTGAAACCCCGCGCGCGGGTTTTGGGCTATGCATCCGCGGGAGTCGCGCCGCGCATCATGGGAGTGGGTCCGATCCCGGCCGTCGACAAGCTGACGAATCGGCTGCGCTTGAAGATTTCCGATTTCGACGTGATCGAACTGAACGAGGCGTTTGCCTCGCAGGCGCTGGCCTGCGTGAGGGCATGGGGTCTTGCCGACGATGCCGAGCACGTCAATAGCAACGGCGGCGCCATCGCCTTGGGACATCCGCTCGGAATGTCCGGAGCGCGCATCGCCGGCGCGGCGGTGCAGGAGTTGTTGCGCCGTTCGGGCCGCTACGCCTTGGCCACGATGTGCGTCGGGGTCGGGCAGGGGGCGGCGCTGGCACTCGAGCACGTGTGACGGTAGCGTTCTTTCAAAGGCGCGCCTGCGCCGCTACACTGTCTGTGGGGGCGGAACTCAGTTCTGCACAGTGGAATTAAATGGCATGAACAAACTGAGTTTCGAGGTCCGCGGCGCAGTCGCCGTGCTGACTCTCGACAATCCACCGGTCAACAGTCTCGGCCACGAGCTGCGCCAGGCGATCGTTGCGGGCGTTGCGCGCGCCAACGCCGATCCCAACATCGGCGCCCTGGTGTTGATCGGTTCGGGCGCAGGCTTTTCCGGCGGTGCCGACATCCGTGAATTCGGCACCCCCAAGGC
>JBARBX010000169.1:0-2195 GCA_049793535.1 Steroidobacteraceae bacterium
CCTTCATACAGTGCTACCTTGCCTGGCTAGTATTCAAGGAGACTCGCGTGAATCAGTACAAGCCAAGCCACGGCGTGGGGCGCCCCTCAATTTCGGCGGCCGATGATCCGATGCTGGACTACCGCACGCGCCTGGTGCAGAGCCAGGCCGAAGCCGCGGAGCGGCGCCGCATGGATCTGGCCGAACAGTGTTCGCGCCTCAAAACCGCCGAGGAGCGCATCCGCATTTGGGAGCGCATCCACGAAGTCACGCTGCCGCGGGACTCAGAACACCGCCTGCTGGACATCATCGCGGCCAATACGGGTTTGAGCACCGCGGACGTTCGCGACGAACAGCAGCGCCGCGCAACGCTGCGGGCCGCGGTCTAGCCCTAGATCTCCCAGGCCGAGCTTGCACCGACGATGCCGGCCTTGCGCAAATACTCGATGATGCGCGCAGCGGCCGCCTCCGGCGCGAGCAGCGTCGTATCCAAGCGGATCTCCGGATCCACCGGCGCCTCGTAGGGTGAATCGATGCCGGTGAAATTCTTCAACTCGCCGCGGCGCGCCTTCTTATAGAGACCTTTGGCATCGCGCGACTCCGCCTCGCGGAGCGGCGTGTCGACGAAGATTTCGATGAACTCGCCCGCCTCCACCAGCCCGCGCGCCATGCGCCTTTCCGAGCGAAACGGCGAAATGAAGGACACCATGACGATGAGTCCGGCATCGACCATGAGCCGCGCCACCTCGGCGACGCGGCGGATGTTCTCGACCCGATCCTGATCGGCGAACCCCAGGTCCTTGTTGAGTCCGTGCCGCACATTGTCGCCGTCGAGCAGGTAGGTATGGCGACCTTCGGCATGCAGCTGTTTCTCGACCAGGTTGGCGATCGTCGATTTGCCCGCGCCGGAGAAACCGGTGAACCAGAGAATGCAGGGCTTCTGGTGGCTCAGCACGGCGCGCGAGCGCTTGTTGACGTCGAGCGCCTGCCAGTGCACGTTCTGCGAGCGGCGCAGCGCGAAGTGCAGCAGCCCCGCGCCCACGGTGTTCAGGTTGAGCCTGTCGATCAAAATGAAGCCGCCCATCACGCGGCTGTCCTGGTAGGGCTCGAAAGGGATGGCGCTCGAGAGTTCGAGTCCGACGACACCGATATCGTTGAGGTCGAGCTTCTTCGCCGCGATGTGCTCCAGGGTGTTCACGTTGACGCGGTACTTGATGGGCGACACCGTCGCGATCACCGTTTTGGTGCCGACTTTGAGCAGATAAGCGCGGCCCTGCAGCAGGGGATCGTCGTGCATCCAAATCACCGTGGCCTCGAACTGATTCGCGACCGCCGGCGGAGAATCCGCGGCCGCCAGCACGTCGCCGCGGCTCACATCGATTTCATCGGCGAGAGTCAGGGTCACCGACTGGCCTGCAACCGCCTCGAGCGCTTCGCCCTCGCCGGTGAATATGCGTGCCACCGTGCTGGTTCGCCCCGACGGCAGTACGCGCAGCGCATCGCCGCGGCGCACCGCTCCGCTCGCGATCAGGCCGGCAAACCCGCGAAACTCCGGGTTCGGACGGTTCACCCATTGCACCGGCAGGCGAAACGGCGCGCCCTCGGCGGGGTCGGGTACTGCGACGCTCTCCAGATGCTCCAGAAGCGTGGGGCCCGAGTACCAGGGCGTGTTCGCGCTTCGTAGGGTGACATTGTCGCCGACAACGGCGGAAACCGGGATGCAGGTGACGCCCTCGAGCTTGATCTGTCGGGCGAACTCGAGATAGTCGCGCTCGATTTTCTCGAAGGTACCGGCCGAGTAGTCGACCAGATCCATCTTGTTCACCGCCACGATGATGCGGCGGATACCGAGCAGCGCCGCGAGATAGCTGTGCCGCCGCGTCTGCGTGAGCACGCCCTTGCGCGCGTCGATCAAAATCACGGCAAGGTCCGCGGTCGAGGCGCCCGTGACCATGTTGCGCGTGTATTGCTCATGGCCGGGGGTGTCTGCCACGATGAATTTTCGCTTCTCGGTCTTGAAGAACCGGTAGGCCACGTCGATGGTGATCCCCTGCTCCCGTTCGGCGGCCAACCCATCGACCAGCAGCGCAAAATCGACCGCGCCGCCCAGCGTACCGACTTTCATCGAGTCGTCCTTGAGAGCCGCGAACTGATCGTCGAAGATCATGTTCGCCTCGAACAGCAGGCGCCCGATCAGCGAGGATTTGCCGTCGTCC
>JBARBX010000170.1:0-4112 GCA_049793535.1 Steroidobacteraceae bacterium
AGTTTGATCTGCCCGCCGTCGACGGACGGGAAGAAATCCTGGCCGAGGCCGGGCAGCGGGCCGAGAGGAAAGGCCAGAACCGCGGTTGCGACCATGGATCCCAGGAAGATCGCCGCGAAGCGCGGGCCGCTGCGTACCGCCATTTCGAGCAACAGGTGATATTCCTCGCGCATCTTTTCAAAGCGGCGCTCGAATCTCTCCTGGAATCGCGCCAGCGCATTGCGGCTCTTCTTCTTGACGGCGGCGTCGTGCTGCTTCAGCCAAAATTTCGCAAGTGTCGGAACCAGGGTTCGCGACAGGATGTAGGAGGCCAGCATGGCGAACACCACAGCCTCGGCCAGCGGAATGAACAGAAACTTGGCGATTCCCGCCAGCAGGAACATCGGAATGAACACGATGCAAATCGACAAGGTCGACACCAGCGCCGGCAAGGCGATCTGGTGGGCGCCGTCGAGGATGGCCGTCTCCACGTCCTTGCCGTGCTCGAGGTGGTAGTTGATGTTCTCGATAGTGACGGTTGCATCGTCCACCAGAATACCCACGGCGAGCGCAAGTCCGCCCAGCGTCATGATGTTGATGGTTTCACCCAGCGCGGACAGGCAGCAGATCGATGCCAGAATCGACAATGGAATGGAAATCGTGATGATCAGCGTGCTGCGCCAGCTTCCCAGGAACAGGAGAATCAGCAGCCCGGTCAGCGCTCCCGCGATCAGCGCTTCGCGAACCACGCCGGATATGGCGGCGCGCACGAATATGGACTGATCGCTCAAGGCCTCTATCTTCAGCTCGGGCGGCAGCGTTGCGCGAATCTGGGGGAGCTTCTGGTTGATGGCGTTGATGATGTCGATCGTCGAGGCCTTGCCGGTTTTCAATACGCTCATCAACACGGCACGCCGGCCTTCAAGCCGCACGATGTTGGTCTGCGGCGAATAGCCGTCGCGCACGTGGGCGACGTCGCGAACATAAGTCACGGTGCCGTTGCGGGCGCGTATCGGCAGGTTGTTCAAATCTTCGAGCTGGGTCGGGCTGGCGTTGAGCTTGATGAAGTATTCGAGCGGGCCGATTTTCTCCGTGCCGGCCGGCAGGATCAGGTTCTGCGCCCCGATGGCGGCGACGACGTCATTACCGGACAGGCCGTTGGCGCGCAGCGCCTGCGGGTCGAGGTCCACCTGGACCTGGCGCTGCTTGCCGCCGAAGGGAAACGGGATCGAGGCGCCCGCAACGGTCGCCAATTGGGTGCGCAGCAGCGTGTTGCCGAGATCGTAGATCTGCGACTCGGGCAGCGTCTCGCTCGACAACGCCAGTTGCAGGATGGGGACGCTGGATGCGTTGTAGGACAGGACGAAGGGAGGCTGCGTTCCCGGCGGCGAAAATGCGAGCTGTGTTTGCGAAACCGCCGTGATCTGCGACATGGACAGATCCTGGTCGACATCGGGCTGAAAGAAGTACTTCACCACCGCCGTTCCATTGACCGACTGCGACTCGGTGTGCTCGACGTCGTTCACCGTGGTTTGCGCGACACGCTCGGAGAACAGTACGATTCGGTTCGCGATTTCCTCGGGCAGGATGCCGTTGTATCTCCAGATCACCGCGGCGATCGGGATCTTGATGTTTGGAAAAATGTCCGTCGCCGTGTTCAGAATGGCATAGCCGCCCATCAGCACGATCAGCACCGCCAGCATGATGAAGGTGTAGGGCCGCTGCAGGGCTACTCTGACAATCCACATGATCTACTCCGATGGGATCGCGGAAATTTCCGGCGATCGGTCGAATACCTGCCCGAAGGCGACCGATCGGGTCGAACTCAATTCAAGGGGTTAGATAGGGGCATATGCCCTCAATACTCTCAAAATGTATGCGATGTAGCCCCGCAAGTCAATCGACGGCTGCGCCCCGGCCGGCGCGGCGCCTAGCGAATGGGCAATGAGTTCAGTTGCGTGTTTGCGGCAATGCTCAACAGCACGGCGCGCAATTCGGCGGCGGGCTCCTTGCCGAAAATCCCCTCGAAATGTCCCTCCGCCTGGCGCCACAGCCGTCGAGCCTTGAGCAGCACCGATCTGCCTTTCTTGGTCAATTCGACGTAACGCTTGCGCCGATCGTCGCTCGACAGCCGCAGCACGACCAAATCGTCCCGCTCCAGAGGCCTGAGATTGTGCCCGAGGGTGGATCGGTCCATGACCATGGCCGTGGCCAGCTCACACATGGTGACCTGGCCCTGGGCGCTGCCGCGATCCACCTCGGAGAGGATGGAGTACTGGGTGGATTTGATGCCCACCGGCGCGAGCGCCGTGTCATAGAACTGCGAAATTCGCCGGGATGCCTTGCGCAGACTTCCGCAGGTGCAGGAACTGCGGGGCTGGGGCGGTGAATCGTGCGCGGCTTTGGAGCGAGTCACGGGCATATGCCCCTATTATACGACGGAACGCGGCCGCGATGGAAGGGGACGATCCGAACAGCGGCCCGTTTGGTACCATACCGGCTCATGAGCGACATCCCCCGTCTCGAGGTCCCGACCATCGCGATTTCCGGGACGCCTGCGCGTTTTCCCGTTCGCCGGATATTTTGCGTCGGTAGAAATTTCGCCGAGCATGCCCGGGAAATGGGGTCGGATCCCGACCGCGACCCGCCATTTTTTTTCACCAAGCCCGCCGATGCCGTGGTCGACAGCGGCCGGCGTTTGCCGTTCCCCACGAGGACTGCGGACCTGCATCATGAGGTGGAGATGGTGATCGCGCTCGGTGCAGGCGGGACCGACGTGCGGCCGGCGGATGCAGCGTCGATGATCTTTGGCTATGCGGTGGGGATCGATCTCACGCGCCGCGATATGCAGGCGCAGGCGAAGAAAACCGGCCGGCCCTGGGACATGTCGAAGGGATTCGATCATTCCGCGCCCATCGGCCCCTTGAGGAGGGGAGTGCCGCCGGCCGAGGGTGCAATCATCCTCACCATCGGCGGCAAGGTCCGCCAATCCGGCGATCTCAAGGACATGATTTGGGGCGTCGGCGACATCATCGGTTTCCTGTCGACCTACGTGGCGGTCGCCGCGGGTGACTTGATCTTCACCGGCACCCCTGCCGGGGTGGGTCCGATTCAGCGCGGAGATGAGGTCCAGGGGACCCTGGCGGGGGTCGAGCCGGTCGATGTTTGCCTCGAATGATGGATGATCCCGGCCTCCGCCGGTTCGGCTACCATGAGCGTTCTCTCACCTGAACACCCGGAACGATAAAAATGCATCAATCCAGATCGACGAAACAGAGGGCAATATTCGCATTCGGGCTGCTGCTCAGCATGCCGCTGGCCGCCGGGGCGGCCGACGACTATCGCCACCGCGTCGAGCAGGTCTTGCTGCGCACCCCGCTGATCGACGGTCACAATGATCTGCCGTGGGAGATCCGCGAACGGTTCAAGAGCAATCTGACGGCGTTCGATCTGAAGGCCGACACCAAACATTTACCGTATCCTCCGGACGCGGCGCCCCTGATGACGGACATTCCGCGCATGCGCGCGGGACTGATGGGAGGTCAGTTCTGGTCGGTATGGATCCCGAGCGGCATGAAGGGACCGGAGGCGGTTCAGACCACTCTCGAGCAAATGGATTTGGTCAAGCGCATGGCCGCACGCTACTCAGACGATTTCGAAATGGCGTACAGCGCCGCGGAGGTGCGGCGCATTCATCAGTCGCACCGGATTGCGGCGCTGATCGGCATCGAGGGCGGTCATCAAATCAACAATTCGCTGGCCGCGCTTCGCCAGATGTACGATGCCGGCGCGCGCTACATGACCCTGACACACACCCTCAATACCGCCTGGGCGGACTCGGCCACCGACACGCCCGTCCACCACGGTCTTACTCCCTTCGGCATCGAAGTCGTCCACGAAATGAACCGTCTCGGCATGCTGGTGGACTTGAGCCACGTGTCTCCCGACACGATGAGGGCGGCGCTCGCGGCGAGCGCAGCGCCGGTGATCTTTTCGCACTCCTCGGCGCGCGCGGTGGTCGATCATCCGCGCAACGTTCCGGACGACGTGCTGCGGGCGGTCGCCGCCAATGGCGGCGTGGTCATGGTCAACTTTGCTCCAGGCTACGTATCCGATGCGCGCTACCACTGGGA
>JBARBX010000171.1:0-2796 GCA_049793535.1 Steroidobacteraceae bacterium
TTTTCGCGTTAGCCGAAGATTTCGCCGACGGCGATGTTGAGATCGGGGAATGCTTGCGGCGCCACGACATCCGCCGCCGCGAACTCGCCTTGGGCGGCGTATCCGTTCGCCGTAGGCTCGCGATAGGTGAGTACGCGCCTGCCCTCCACATCGACCACCCAGTACTCGGACACCCCATATCGCGCGTAGAGATTGAGCTTGACGCCCAGGTCGAAGGCCAAGGAGCTGTCCGATACCTCGATGAGAAGCAGGACGTCCGCGGCTTCAGGACGCTTGCCGCTGTAGAAGTCCGCACGACGCTTCAAAAGCACCGAGTCGGGCTGCGGCTCGGAGAAATCTCCCAATTTGATCGCACCGCCGCTGACGATGGTCGCCGAACGCGCCACCGCGAACACGAAGAACTCATGGAGTCTCGATGTGATGGCCGTATGCCGATCTCCAATCGGCGCCATATCGAGCATATCGCCCTCAACCAGCTCGATACGATCGTACTTGGTCAGTACGCCGGCGGCGATCATCATTACATAGCGATCCGTGCTGATTCGAGTTCGGGTCGGTGTGAATGTGCTGCTCATACGCGTCCTCCCGCTTAAAGAATCGGCTCCCGCTGCGTGTCCCCGCCCGTCGGGTCGTGCACCTGGGTGCTGAAGGACACCAGCACCATCACGCCCTCGCCGGTGTTGCGAAACGCGTGCACCACGCCCGGCGGGATGGTGAGCCGCCAAATCTCCCCGTCCGGCACGTGAAGATCGCGGATCTGCCCATCCTCCTTGAGGCGCACCAGGCAGGGCCCGGCCACGGAGGTGATTTCCACGGCACTTCGATGGACATGGTTGCCGCGCACTTCGTTGGGCTGGGTCAGCACCACGTGCACGTTCTTCTGGTCGGCGAGTTCGGCATCGTTCAGCGGTTCAAAAACGCTGCCGCGGACATCCCGATGAGTCTTCACCGATTGCACCACGGCACGTATCGCATGCGACGTATTCATGCGGCGGATTATAGCCGAGCGGTGCGCTCGGAGCAGAGGCCGGGCTTAAAGCGAACGCCGCGAGCGTGACCGCCGGACCATCGCAACCGCCGGCCGGCCGTAACGCCGGCCCGCGAGCAACACGCCGGCGACGAACATCATGTCCCACCAATCTATCGCGCCGCCGCCGCTCTTGCTGGGTGGCGTTACCGTGCGCGAGGCCGCCGCGGCGGCCGCTGCATTGGCGCCGGCCGGAGCCGTGGTGAGCGCCTGCGCAGCGATCGAGTTGCTGTAGCTGCCGGCGGTCGCGCTCTTCACACTCATGGTGATGGAGCAGCTGCCGTTCGCCGGGATATTCGCATCGGCCAGGGTCACGGAGCCTGCCGAGCTGGTCAGAGTACCCAACGCACTACTGCAGGTCGTGGTCGGTGCCGGCGAGGTCTGGATGACCAGACTGGCCGGGATCGTCTCGGTGAAGTTCGACTGGGTGAGCGCATAGCCGTTGGTGTTGGTGAAGGTGATGGTAAGTGTCGAGGCCACGTTTTCACCGACGCTGGCGGGCGAGAATGCCTGAGTGACCGTGGGCGGCGCCGGCGCGATCGTCAGCGGCGTCGGACACGCTTTGGCGGCGGTACCGGCCGACGAGGGGGCGTGGACCGTCGCCACCCCCGCGGCGGTGAACGACACCGTGGCGGAGTTATCCACGTGACCGGCCGAGTCCGTCACGGTCAGGGTCAAGGTTCCCGCGGCGCCGGTGGAAGCCACCGTCACTTGGGCAGTGGCGGCGCCGGAGGAAATCGTCACCCCGCCGCTCGCCGACCACGCATAGGACGCAACGGTCAGATCGCAGGCCGCCGCGCTGCCGCTGGCGTCGAACATTGTATTGCCGGTCGCGGATATCGCGGCAATGGGATTGAGCGCCGCGGTGACGGCGCTCAGCGCGTTGACCATGCCGCTGCCGCACTGGCCTGAAGGTGGGCAGGAGCATTGATCGGTGCCGCCAGCGGTGTCCGTCATTGGGCAAACCGGCAGAGGCGGATTGCTGTTGTTCGGCGGAAACGCGGTGGCGGTCGCTTCCATGCGCGTCGCTATTTGCGCCGGCGTCAGATTGCCGTTGACCGAGCGCATCAGCGCCGCAATGCCGGACACGATGGGTGCGGCAAAACTGGTGCCGAGGTTGGGATTCAATTCGTTGGTGTAGGTGTAGTTCGATCCGGTCAGAGGTCCCGTGGTGCCCAGATCCGTCGTGGTATCGATGGAGCGCAAGCAATTTCCAGCGGTGTTGACGCAATTTCCAGCCGGCGCGGACACGCTGACTTCGGGACCGAAGCTGCTATAGCCCACCTTGGTGCCGACGTTGCGCAATCCCGCCACCGCCATCACGCCGGGAATCACGCCGGCGCAATTGCCCGGCAATTCGACGCCACCGTTGGCATTGCCCGCCGAGACCACCACCAGAACGCCCATGCCGGTCACCGTCGTCAGCGCGTTCTCATAGTCGGCTCCATCCGAACTGGAACAACTGGTCGTGTCGCCGCCGATGCTCAGATTGATGATATCGGCGGGGTACGGGTTGTCGGGAACTGCGGAGCCGTCGGGGTTCGTGACCGACAGGCCCGCGGCCCACTGAATGCCGGCAATGATGTCGGAGTCGTAGCCGCCGCCCTTGCCAAGTGCACGTACCGGCAGGATCCACGATCCCCATGTCATACCGGCGATGCCGGTGTCGTTGTCGGTGATCGCGCCCAATATTCCCACCACGCGGGTGCCATGCCAGGAGCTCGGGGAAGCGGTATCGCCGGAGAACAGTTGGTTCGACAAGTCGGAGT
>JBARBX010000172.1:0-3109 GCA_049793535.1 Steroidobacteraceae bacterium
CGCGGCGGCCGTCGAGGCGCGGTTGGAGGATCTGCGCGGCACCTTGCCGCGAGGGCCCGGACGCCACGATTGGGCCAGCCTGCCGGAATCCTTTCTGGATGCGTTGCCTGAGATCGAGACCGCACTCAGCGACGTCGCCACGGAGCTGGAAGGCCTTGGCGCGGGCGCGGGCACCGCCAATTGCGGGCGGCGCAGTTCCGCGCTTGCCAACTCCCTGGCCGCGCTGCGCGAGCTGTCGGACGATACCGGGCTGCGCTGGGTCGACGCCAACGCCGGCGGCCTGTTGCTGCACTACACGCCCTTCGAGATCGCGGAACGCCTGCGCGAGTACGTGGAGTCGCGGCCCTGTGCCTGGGTTTTCACCTCCGCCACCCTCGCCATCGGCGAGGACTTCTCGCATTTTGCCGCGAGGATCGGGCTACCTGAGGCGCGCACGGTACGCATCGACAGCCCCTTCGACTACCGCGATCAGGCGCGCATTTTCCTGCCGCCGCGCATGCCGGAGCCGCAAAGTCCCGACTTTGCCGAACGCTTCATCGAGGCCTGCGCGCCCCTGCTCGAAGCGAGCGGCGGGCGCGCGTTCTTGCTCTACACCAGTTATCGGGGACTTGCCGATGGAGTGCGTGCGTTGCAGGCGCGCTTCCCAAATCCGCCCTTTCCAGTACTGGTGCAAGGAGAGGCCCCGCGCGAAGCGCTGCTCAACCGGTTTCGCGAGTTGGGCAATGCGGTGCTGCTGGCCACCGGCAGTTTCTGGGAGGGCGTGGACGTGAAGGGTGAGGCGCTCTCCATCGTCGCCATCGACAAGCTGCCCTTCGCTTCGCCCGACGACCCGCTGCTCAAGGCGCGCCTCGAAGGCATCCGGCGCCGCGGCGGCAATGCGTTCTATGAATATCAATTGCCGCAGGCCGTGCTGGCATTGAAGCAGGGCGTGGGGCGCCTGATACGCGACTTCGACGACTTCGGCGTGATCGTCGTCGGCGACCCGCGCCTCAAGACCAAGGCGTATGGGCGCGTGTTCCTGGAGGCATTGCCCGCGAGTCCGGTGGTGACCGACAGCGCCGTCGCCGCGCTGTTTCTCGCCGAACGGCTGGCACGTTTGCGTCCCGCGATGGCCCACGCATCGCAGGCGACCTAGAGGCGGCAACGATGAGTGAAGGCGCTTGATGCGGCTGCTGGCGCTCGATGCGGCCACCGAGGCCTGTTCGGTGGCGCTGCTCATCAGCCGTGAGGCAACGCTGGCGGACGCGGCAGTCATCGGGCGCTACGAGGAGCTGGGTAAACCCAACTCGCAAAAGATCCTCGGCATGGCCCAGGGGCTGCTGGCGGAGGCGCAACTGCCCTTGTCGGCTCTCGACGGCATCGCCGCGAGCGTCGGCCCCGGTGCATTCACCGGGGTGAGGATCAGCGTGGCCGTGGCACAGGGTCTGGCCTTCGGGGCCGGTCTGCCGGTGGTGCCGGTGACGACTCTGGAGGCCCTGGCTTGGGTTGTCATACGAGAGGGCGCCGCACATGCGCTGGCCTGTCTCGACGCCCGCATGGGCGAGGTGTACTGGGGGTGCTTCGCCGCCGACGAGACGGCGGGACTGATCCCCGGCAGCCCCGCGCGGGTGAGTGCGCCCGGCGAGGTGGTGCTGCCCCTGCCTTGCATGCATCGCGGGATTGGCCGCGGCTTTGCCGCCCAGCCTCTGCTTGCCGCACTTCCGGATGTTGCCGTGGCACCGGAGCACGGACGGGCATTGCCGAATGCCCGCGACTTCGCCAGCCTGGGCGCATTGCGCCTGAGGGCGGGCGCAGGCCTTGATCCGGCCGACTTGAGTCCCGTGTACCTGCGGGACAAGGTGGCGCTCACCGAGGCGGAGCGGCGCCGGACGCAGGCAATATAACAGTTGACAGTTGTCATCGAACTGTCACAAGTGACCGATGTAATACCGGGCTCAAGAATCAAGGGACTAGGAGTCTGTATGAGTATTCCCCGTGGCCTTACCCAAGACGCAGACTCCCGTACATGACGGCCAAGCGCATCCTCATCGTGGAAGACGAGAAGGCGATTCGTGACATGGTCGCCTTCGGTTTGCGCCGGGCCGGCTACGAGGTGCGAGAAGCCGAGGATTGCCGCGAGGCGCGTGCACGCATCGTCGACGTGCGCCCGGATCTGATGCTGGTCGACTGGATGTTGCCGGATATGAGCGGCCTGGAGCTGACTCGATCCTTGAAACGTGCCAAGGACACGGAAGAGATTCCGGTCATCATGCTCACCGCCCGGGCCGAGGAACAGGACAAGGTCGGCGGTCTCGAGGGCGGGGCCGACGACTACATCACCAAGCCCTTCTCGCCGCGGGAATTGCTGGCGCGCATCCAGGCGGTTTTGCGCCGCGCCGCGCCGGCCGGCGCAGCCGATATCGTGGAGGCCGACGGCCTGAAGCTCGACGACTCGAGCCACCGGGTCAGCGCCGGCGAGCGCGAAATCGCCCTAGGGCCGACGGAATATCGACTGCTGCATTTTTTCATGACTCACCCAGAGCGGGTATTCTCGCGCGGCCAGTTGCTCGACCGCGTTTGGGGCGGTAATACTTACGTCGAAGAGCGTACAGTGGATGTGCACATCCGCAGGCTGCGTAAGGCGCTCGAGCCCTATCAACTGGAGCGGTTGGTGCAGACCGTGCGCGGCGCCGGTTACCGATTCTCCACGCGAGAGGCATAGGAGAGCTTAGGTTCTGGTCCAATGACGGCAATGTGGACGTTCGCTCTCGCGAGGCTCGCGGGAATTCTCTTGTTGGGCCTCTGCGTGGGCCTCCTGATAGGACCCATTTGGCTATGGATTCTGCTGGCTGCCTGCCTGTACCTGAGCTGGCAACTGCTCACCCTGTACCGTCTGGACCGCTGGCTGCGCCTGCGCTCGCAACTGGATCCTCCCAACCTCGGCGGCATCTGGGGCGACATCGTCGCCCAGGTGGTGCGTCTGCATCGGCGCAAGCAGTTTCACAAGCAGCGCCTGGTGCAGCTTTTCCGCGAGCTGCGCCGCTCCACCGCGGCGCTGCCCGACGGGGTCATCATATTGCGCGCGCAGCGGGAAATCGTCTGGTTCAACCGGCAGGCCGCGCGCTTGCTG
>JBARBX010000173.1:0-9837 GCA_049793535.1 Steroidobacteraceae bacterium
CGCACGGATCCGGGAGATCCCGACAAGTGCCCGGTGTGGGATCTGCACAAGGTGTATTCAAACGCCGACACCCAGGCCTGGGTGCAGAAGGGTTGCCGCAGCGCGGGGATCGGCTGCCTGGAATGCAAGGCGCCGCTGATCGAGAAGATCGTCGAGGAGGTGTCGGCGATTTCCAAGCGCGCCCAAGAGTTCGAAGAGAATCCCGAGCTGGTCCGCGGTATCATCGCCGAGGGATGCGAGCGCGCGCGCACGGCGGCGCGCGAAACAATGGACGCCGTTCGGCAGGCCTCGGGGCTGAACTATCGATGAAACCTGAATTGACGCTGGTGCAGAACGTCGCGCCGCAGCCGCAGGCGTCGGTGCCGCCGCCTGCCCAGGCGGAAATGCCGTTCGCAGTGGTGGACGGACAGCCCATCACGGAAATGCCGCGCGACTTGTACATTCCGCCGCAGGCGCTCGAGGTGTTCCTCGAGGCCTTCGAGGGCCCGCTCGACATGCTGCTGTACCTCATACGGCGGCAGAATCTGGACATCCTCGACATTCCGATCGCGGAGATCACGCGCCAGTACATGCGCTACATCGAATTGATGCAGGTGCTGCAGCTCGAGTTGGCGGGGGAGTACCTGCTGATGGCCGCGACCCTGGCCGAAGTGAAGTCGCGCATGCTGTTGCCGCGCATCGGCAGCGAGGATGCCGCGGACGAGGGAGATCCCCGAGCCGAGCTGGTACGGCGTCTTCAAGAGTACGAGCGATTCAAGCGCGCGGCCGAAGGCATCGATCGCATGCCGCGGCTGGACCGCGATACCTGGATCGCAACGGCGGAATTGGCGGACCGCAAGATCGTGCGCGTGCCGCCGCAGGTCAGCCTGCAGGAGATGCTGCTGGCCTTTCAAGAGGTGCTGTCGCGCAGCGATATGTTCGCGCATCACCATGTGCAGCGCGAGCCCTTGTCGGTGCGGCAGCGGATGACCGACGTGCTGTCCGCGCTGACGGCGAACGCATTCGTCGATTTCGTGCGGTTGTTCCGCCCCGACGAAGGCCGCCTCGGAGTCACAGTGACCTTCGTCGCGATATTGGAGCTGATGCGCGAGGGGCTGGTCGAAATAGCGCAGGCGCAAGCGTACGCGCCGCTGCATGTACGGCTCGGCAATCCGGCTCGGCATTTGAAACTCGTGGCCGACGACGGCGCCGCCAACGACGAAATCGCGGGAACCCTATGAACGATCAATACGTGAAGAATGTGGTTGAGGCGGCGCTGCTCGCGGCGGGCCGCCCCTTGTCGACGGATGAACTCGTGGGCGTGTTCGACGAGCGCGACGAATCCAGTGTCGAGGAGGTTCGTGCCGCGCTTGCCGCATTGGGGGCGGAGTACGAGACGCGCGGGCTGGAGCTGCTCGAGGTGGCGAGCGGCTATCGAATTCAGATCAAGGCCGCGGTGGCGCAGCCGGTGGCTCGGCTGTGGCAGGAGCGGCCGGCCAAGTATTCCCGCGCCCTGCTGGAAACTCTGGCGCTGGTCGCTTACCGCCAGCCCATCACGCGCGGCGAGATCGAACAGATCCGCGGCGTGGCCGTCAACCCCAATATCATCAAGACGCTGCTCGAGCGAAGCTGGATCCGGGTGGTCGGGCATCGCGACGTTCCGGGCAAGCCGGAACTGCTGGGCACCACCCGGGAGTTCCTCGACTACTTCAGCTTGAAGAAGCTGGATGACCTGCCGACCTTGTCGCAGCTCAAGGAACTGGAGGCCCTGCGGGTGCAGCTCACCCTCCCCGGCGCGGATCCTCAGGTGACGGCGGAGGCGGGCGCCGCTGCCGAGGCCGATGCAGTCGGCTCGGACGAGGAGGAGGACCAGGACGCGGCCGGTCCCCGCGACGCGGACGGCGCGCAGGACGCCGAGGGCGCGTCGCCGCACCCGCAAGGTCTGGTTGCGAGTGCGCAAGACGACTCGAATTGATGCGACCCAGGCCGCCCCGGAAGCAGTCGACGCCGCCAAAAGACCAGCCGCCTACCGAGCGCGTGCAGAAGCTGCTGTCGGCGGCCGGCGTCGGTTCGCGCCGCGAGGTGGAGCGCTGGATCCGTGAAGGGCGGCTGTTGATCAACGGCGAAGTGCCCGCGCTCGGCGCCAAGCTCGCCCCGCGGGACCGGATCACGCTCGACGGCCGGCCGGTCAGATTGCACGCGACGGCGGCCAAGGAGGCGCGTGTACTGTTGTTTCATCGCTCGCCGGGGGAAACGCTCGACTTGAAGGCCGCCACCTCGCGCGCCGCGGAGCACCTGAATCTGCCGCGCTCCTCCGGTCGCTGGCTCGCGATTCAACCCATGCCGCCGGTCGACGGCGGACTGGAAATTCTCACCGACGACGGATCTTGGGCGCACCGCGTGTCGCGCGGCGTGCATGCCCTCACCGTCGACTATGTGCTGCGCGTGCGCGGGCCGCTCAAGAACGACCTGGTCGAGGAATTCCGAATCGCCACCGATTGCGAGGGCGAGGCGATGAACATTCTGCAGGCGGACGCTCAGTACGGTGAGGGGTTCAATCACTGGCTCAACGTCACGGTGCGGGCGACGCGCTCCGCCCAGGTGCGGCATTGGTGGGCGGCCCGCGGCATCATCGTGAGCCGCCTGATGCGCGTGCGCTTCGGACCGGTACACCTGTCGCGCGAGCTGCCTCGCGGCCATTCGCGCGCGATGCTGGCGAGCGAACGCAATGCGCTGATCAACGAGATCGACGCTGCCGCTCAACCGACCTTGGCCCACGGGCCATCCATCGATCCCGCCGTCGACTGAGCATTGATGTGGGAATTTCTACAGGAACTTTATACCCCAACCAATAGCATTCCTCGCCAATCTGTAGGCTCAGCTCGTGAGCGTGCCGCCGTGAATGGGTGTTGTCGCGGGAGGTTGTGGGGATGGACGCTATCTATCTGCTGATTCTAGCCGGTCTCTATTTGACCACGCATGGTCTCGTGTGGGCGTTCAGCCGACTGGGAAAGACCTCATGACCATGATGTACTGGCTCGCAGGATTGCTTGCGCTGTTCTTGTTCGGCTACCTGCTGTTCGCGCTGCTGCGCGCGGAGCGATTCTGATGGACGCCGGCACCATGTTCGGCGTGATGCTGGCGGCGTTCCTCGCCGTTCTCGTGCTATGCATTAAACCGCTCGGCAGCTACATGGCCGACGTCATGCAAGGCCGGCCTAGTTTCGCCTCGCGCGCCGGCGGCCGGATCGAAGCTCTCATCCATCGTCTCTGCGGGGTCGATTCCGCGGAGGAAATGTCCTGGACGCAGTACGCGATCGCATTGCTGCTGTTCAATGTCCTGGGCGCGGTCGTCGTCTATGGGTTACAGCGCCTGCAACTCTTCTTGCCGTTCAATCCGCAAAAGTTTGCAGCGGTGAGCCCGGACTCGTCATTCAACACGGCCGTCAGTTTCATTACCAACACGAACTGGCAGGGGTACTCCGGCGAGTCCACCATGGGTTACCTGGTGCCGATGGGTGGGCTCGCGGTGCAGAACTTCCTGTCCGCGGCCACCGGCATCGTGGTTGCCATCGCGTTGATTCGCGGCTTCGCGCGGCATACCGTCGGCACGATCGGCAACTTCTGGGTCGACGTGACCCGCTGCACCCTCTACATCTTATTGCCGCTCTCCGTGGTGCTTGCGCTCGCGCTCGCGAGCCAGGGTGTCATCCAGAATTTCGCGGGCTACAAGCACGCGACCACCACGACTCAGACACAAACCCTGCCCATGGGACCGGTGGCCTCGGAGGAGGCCATCAAGGAGCTTGGCACCAACGGGGGCGGTTTTTTCAACGCGAATTCCGCGCATCCGTACGAGAATCCCTCGCCCTTGACCAACTTGCTGGAGATGTTGGCGATTCTCCTCATCCCGTTCGCTCTCACCTATACCTTCGGCAAAATGGTGGGGGACACCCGCCAAGGCTGGGTGGTGTTGACCGCCATGCTGATCCTGTTCGTGCCGCTGGCGTTCCTCGCGTTCCACAGCGAGCAGGTCGGCAACCCTCTCATTGCAAAGCAGGGCATCGACCAGGTCGCGAGCGCCGTGCAGGCCGGGGGCAACATGGAGGGCAAGGAGACCCGCTTTGGCATTGCCGCCTCCTCGCTGTTTGCGGCGGCAACGACCGGGACTTCCACCGGCGCGGTGAACTCGAGTCACGACTCGATGACGCCGCTGGGCGGCTTCGTGCCGATGTTCCTCATACAGCTCGGGGAGGTCGCGCCCGGCGGGGTTGGCACCGGCATTTACTCGATACTGATATTCGCCATTTTGGGCGTCTTCATAGCCGGACTGATGATCGGCCGGACTCCTGAGTACCTGGGAAAGAAGATTGAGGCATTCGAGATGAAGATGGCCTCGATATTCATTCTGACGACCCCCTTTGCCGTGCTTATCGGCACTGCGGTTGCCGTCATGACGGCCGCCGGCAAGGCCGGCGTCGGCAATCCCGGCGCGCACGGCTTCAGCGAGATTCTGTATGCGTTCACCTCCGCCGCCAACAACAACGGCAGCGCGTTCGGCGGCCTTGCGGCGAACACGGTATTTTATAACGTGGCCACCGGCCTTGCGATGTTCATCGGCCGTTTCTGGCCGATCATGGCGGCGCTCGCCATCGCCGGATCGCTGGCGGCGAAGAAGCGGGTCCCGGTCACCGAAGGCACGATGCCGACACATGGACCCTTGTTCGTGACCCTGCTCATCGGCTCGATCCTGTTGATCGGCGTCCTCACCTATGTCCCGGCGCTGGCGCTGGGGCCCGTTGTCGAGCACTTCATGCTCGCGGTTGCCAAGTAACGAGTTCCTCATGTCGCGACCACAACTCTCGCTCTTCGATCGCAAGCTCATCGGGCCGGCGCTGCTCGGCTCGGTCAAGAAGCTCGACCCGCGCATCCAATGGCGCAATCCCGTAATGTTCGTGGTCTATCTCGGCACGGTCGTGACCGCGATCCTCTACGGCCAGGCGCTCGCCGGCCACGGAGAAGCGCCCGCCGGCTTCATTCTGGCCGTCACCATCTGGCTGCTGTTCACCGTACTCTTCGCCAATTTCGCCGAGGCGCTCGCCGAGGGCCGCAGCCGCGCACAGGCCTCGGCGCTGCGCAACATGCGCCAGACCGTGATGGCCAAACGCCTGATCCTGAATAGTACGGGTGCGCGCAAGACAACGCCCGTCAAGGCGGAAGACTTGAGGAAGGGCGACGTGGTACTGGTTGAGACCCATGACACCATCCCGGCCGACGGCGAAGTCATCGAGGGTGTCGCCTCGGTCGACGAAAGCGCCATCACCGGCGAGTCGGCGCCGGTCATTCGCGAATCGGGCGGCGACTTCTCGTCGGTGACCGGCGGTACCCGAGTACTGTCCGACTGGCTGGTGGTGCGAGTGACGGTCAATCCGGGTGAAACCTTTCTCGACCGGATGATTTCGATGGTCGAGGCGGCTAAGCGGCAGAAGACCCCGAATGAGATTGCGCTGACCATCCTTCTGGTCGCGTTGACCCTCGTCTTTGTCATCGTGATCGTGACTCTGTTGCCGTTCTCGCTGTTCGCCGTTGAGGCCGGCAAGGTGGGAACTCCGATTACGATGACCGCGCTCGTGGCGCTCCTCGTGTGCCTGATTCCCACCACGATAGGCGGTCTTCTGTCGGCGATCGGTGTGGCCGGCATGAGCCGGATGATGCAGGCAAACGTAATCGCCACCTCCGGTCGCGCCGTGGAGGCGGCCGGGGACGTCGATGTGCTGCTCCTCGACAAAACCGGCACGATTACGCTTGGAAATCGACAGGCGACCGGGTTTCTGCCGGCGCCCGGCGTGACGGAGCAGGAATTGGCCGACGCCGCACAGCTCGCTTCTCTGGCCGATGAGACTCCGGAAGGGCGAAGCATTGTCATCCTCGCGAAGCAGCGTTTCAATCTGCGTGAACGCGACTTGGGCTCGCTCGGCGCGTCCTTCGTGCCGTTCTCGGCGCACACGCGAATGAGCGGCGTCGATATCGGCGAGCGCCGCATCCGCAAGGGCGCTCCGAATACCATCGTCAAGTATGTCGAGGCGCTGGGCAAGCAATGTCCGCCGGCGATCGAGGAAACGGTGCAGAACGTGGCGCGCCAGGGCAGTACCCCGCTGGTCGTCGCCGACGGTGGCAGCGTGCTCGGGGTCATCGAGCTGAAGGACATCGTCAAGGGCGGCATCAAGGAACGCTTCGCCGATCTGCGCCACATGGGCATCAAGACCATCATGATCACCGGCGACAATCGGCTCACCGCGGCGGCGATCGCCGCCGAGGCCGGAGTCGACGATTTTCTCGCCGAAGCGACGCCGGAAGCGAAACTCAAACTGATTCGCGAGCATCAAGCCCAGGGACGCCTGGTTGCGATGACCGGTGACGGGACCAACGACGCGCCTGCGCTCGCGCAGTCGGACGTCGCGGTGGCGATGAACACCGGTACTCAGGCAGCCAAGGAAGCCGGCAACATGGTCGACCTCGACTCGAATCCGACCAAGCTCATCGAGATCGTCGAGACGGGTAAGCAGATGCTGATGACACGCGGCGCCTTGACGACATTTTCCATCGCCAATGACGTCGCCAAGTACTTTGCAATCATCCCGGCCGCTTTCGCAATGACGTACCCGGAACTGGGTGCGCTCAATATCATGCATCTGGCGACACCGAACTCCGCGATTCTGTCGGCGGTGATTTTCAACGCGCTGATCATCGTCGTGCTGATTCCGCTCGCCATCAAGGGGGTGAAGTACCGGGCATTGGGCGCAGGTCCTCTGCTGCGGCGAAACATGCTGGTGTATGGGTTGGGGGGAATCATCGTGCCGTTCCCGGGCATCAAAATCATCGACATGATCTTGTCGGCGGCCGGCTGGGCCTGAGGAGACATATGTTCGTGCGACTCATTCGGCCGGCGGTCAGCCTCCTGGCCTTGATGACGGTGCTCCTCGGCTTCGTGTACCCGCTCGTCATCGCCGGCGTGGCGCAGGCAGCCTTCCCGCGCCAAGCCCAAGGCAGCCTCATCTATCAGAACGGCAAGCTCATCGGATCGGAGTTGATCGGCCAGAGTTTCTCGGATCCGAAGTATTTCTGGGGGCGGCCATCCGCCACCACCCCGAAAGCCTACAACGGCCTCGCCTCAACGGCCTCGAACTTGGGGCCGCTCAACCCGGCATTGCTCGATGCGGTCAAGGCGAACGCCAAAGCGCTGCGTGACGCCGATCCCGACAACCGGCAATCGATTCCGGTCGATCTCGTGACCGCATCGGCGAGCGGTCTGGATCCGGACATCAGTCCTGCGGCAGCGCAATATCAGGCCGCTCGCGTGGCTCGCGTGCGGCACCTCGCGCTGGCATCGGTCGAGACCTTGATCAAGACGCATGTGCGGGGACGTCTCTTCGGGCTGATCGGCGAGCCGCGGATCAACGTTCTCGAACTCAATCTCGCGCTCGATCGGTTAAACACGGTCGGCGATTGAGACTTGATTCGCGGTCGGCGGCCGGCGAGCGGATCACAATGCTCCGATGACGCATAGGTTTCCGCTCGACGGCTTGCTGCATCTTGCATCGACCTCCAGGGCCAGGTCGGTGGTGACGCTCGCCGCCGTGTCGTTTGCGGTCTGCCACCTGGTGGTCCTCGCCGCCGCCCCGACTTCAGTGGTCATTGCCGGCAATTTTGACGCCGACATTCCGCGCCAGCTCGTGTATTTGGCGGCGGTGCTGTGTCGGTTTGCCGTGCCCTTGGGTGTCCTGGCCGTTGGCATAGCGCTGGGCCCGCCAAAGGGCTCCCGCGGCTTAGTTGGCCGTGGGCTTCGAAGCGTCGAGTAATTGCGCCAGATACTGCTGCCACAGCGCGGCCCAGGTGTGCGTGCCATGACCATGGGTTTGATCCGAGGCCGGCAACAGCACGTAGCGCCCGTTCTTCACCAGCTTGATCTCCCGTTCCGCGATTCCGAGATCCGGGGGGTTGACGAAATCATCCGCCGAATTGACCTGCGTCAGCGGGACCTTGATCTTGCCCAACTCCGCTGAGGGATCGTAGTCGCGGGAGGCTGCGACCTGGTAGAGCAGATCGTTGGCGTCCAAATCGCCGAGCACGCGCTGCATGAACGTGTCCAGGAATTCATCCGCGGCGTCGCGGGTCGGCAGTTCGATCTGCATCGGCATCGGAGCGCTGCCGGCGATCAACAAGAGGCCTGCCGCCGTACGCAGCGCGCTCAAGGGTTCGCTCTTGTATTCGCCCTGTTGCCAGTCCGGGTCCTGGCGAATCGCCTGCATGAGGAGATTGCGCCATACACGGTTGCGGCCCGCAATCTGCACCGGCAGGCAGGCGAGGGGCATCAAGGCATCCATGAAGTCAGGATAGATTTCCCCCCACATGAAGGTATGCATGCACCCCATGGAAGTGCCCATCACCAGGCGCAGATGGTCCACCTGCAATCCCTCGGCGACCACGGCGTGCTGCGCAGCCACCATGTCCGCGTAGGCGTATTGTGGGAAGTGCGCATGCAGCCCGTCGCTGGGTTTGCTGGAATTTCCGTGCCCGATCGCGTCCGGCAGAATGATGAAGTATCTGTTGCTGTCGAGAAGCTGACCTTTCCCGAACAGTACGCCGGCGAAATGATCGTTGAGCAGGCTGCGGCCGGAGCCGCCGGTGGCGTGCAGCACCAATACCGCGTTGTCGACCTTGCCGTGCGAGTCGCGATGCAATTTGCCGAGGGTGGTGTAGTGCAGCCGCAATTCAGGCAACGATTCGCCCGATGCGAAGCGAAAGTTGCGGATGATGTAGTCGGCTTCGACGGGACGCGCGCCGCTCGAGGGTGAGTCCGCGCGGGCCGTGCCGAGGAGCAACGGCAGTGCCGCCAGCAGGCTGGCCGATAGAATTCGCCGGAAATGCATCAATGCCCCCTTCGCCGTCATTGTGCGTCGAAATACTGTCCATCAATACCGCGACTTCGCCCGCTCAGCAAGTACAAGAAGGGACCGCTCACCGCAGCCGGCGTCGGAACCGTGTTCGGATCTTCGGCCGGATAGACGGCGGCACGCATCGGCGTGCGCATGCGGCCCGGGTTCACGCTGTTCACGCGGATATTCGCTTCGCCCTCGAGTTCGGAAGACCACATGGCGCGCACGGCCTCCAATCCGGACTTAGCGACGGCATAGGCACCCCAGAACGGCCGCGGATCTTTGACGATGCCGCTGCTGACGAAGACCACGGACGCATCTGCGGACTTGCGCAGAGCGGGCAGCAGCACCTGCGTCAAGATGAACGGCGCGGTCAGGTTCACGTGCAGCACTCGACACCACGTCGGCACGTCGTATTGCTCGAGCGGCGTCCGGTCTCCCAGCAGGGCGGCCGCGTGAACCACGCCGTCGAGCCGGCCGAACTCATCGCCGATGGTGGCCGCCAGACTGTCGTAGTCCACCGCCGTCGCGTTGGCGAGATCCAGCATCGCAATCGCCGGTTGCGGAGCGCCCATGCTTTCTATTTCGTCGTAGACGCGCTCCAGCTTGACGGCGTTGCGGCCGCACAGAATGACGCTCGCGCCCGCCTTGGCGCATGCTCGGGCGAGCGCCGATCCCAAGCCGCCGCTGGCACCGGTGATCAGGATGGCCCGTCCGGCCAAGAGGTCGGGATCGGCCTGGAATTGTTTGGGAATCATGCAGCCGCTCCGTCACGACTGGCGCGCCGCGCCGTCGCCCAGGCGAGCAGCATATCCTTAAACCGATGCCGCCCGAGCGGTCGCTTCTCGTTCAATTGCCGGCGGCCGAGCGCCGCCAGGACGAGCAGGTGGCGTTGCCCGGAGCGCTGCTGCCGCGGCAACGCC
>JBARBX010000174.1:0-2921 GCA_049793535.1 Steroidobacteraceae bacterium
CGCGCAAGGAAACTGAAGCAGCTTCGTCGGTCAACCGATCGGGCGCTGAACGTATGACACGGGTACGTTCGTGTCAACCATCAAAATCCAAAAGTAATGTCAAGATACGCCTCTGTCGGGGGCCCCAAACCGCGCCCCGAGGGGCCACCCCTCAGGGTTGCGGATTAGAGATCTGGGCGGGCGTCCCCTTGCCGCCGGCGACATCGTCCGGAATCTTGCCGACGATGCGCACGATGTCGTGACGGTCGAATTCGATGTGAATTCGGTACTTGCCGTGGGAGTCCTCGCCTCGATACTCCCAAATCTCGTTCTCGGCCTGGTCCTCATCGTTGTACTGCACCGTGCGCCAGGGGGCGCCGAGCAATGACCGCACTTTCGCCTTGGACATTCCGGGAATCACCTGGGCCGCCTGCCGCGGACGGACCCTGCCGATGTGCGCGCCTGCGGAGGAATCGCCGCCGCCCTGCCCATGCGCCGTTACCGCGAAGCAGCACGATGCCACCGCCGCCGCGATGGCGGAGCACGGTCGATTCATAACCCTCCCTCGTCTCCCGGCCGGCTACTGCAGGGCGACGAACACCGCCTTCGCCTGCTTCACCCGCTCGAGCACCATGCGCTTCTCCGCCGCATTGTTCCAGTCCGGATAGGCCGAGGTGGTTTCGGCGATCCGATCCATCCACGCCGCAAAGTATCGCGCATCGTCCGGCGCTCGAGGCTTAGCATGGGCGACCGTGACGTAGATCGGACTCGTGGTCGCGTACACATAGGTATCCAGCACCGGATATCGCCCCGCATCGGTGGAGGCGCGCACCACGCACCAGCCGCTGTCCTTGAGCGCGATGCTGCCGCGGAACTCACCCTGGTCGAGGGCCTTGCGCGTCAGGAAGGAGCGCACCACCCGCCCATTGCACACCAGTTCCAAGTGATCCACGGCCACGATGGAGCGCATGCGCACGGAGAATGCGACCCTTGCTTGAGCCCCTGCGAACGTCAATTCATCGCCGATCCCGGCGCCGCCCAGTGTGAAGCCCAGCAGGGGTCCGTTGGTGGCAAAGCTGTGCCCCGCCTTGAGCGAGGCCATCCACTCCTTCGGATCAAGCTGGCCGCCGCCGACCCGCGCATACACTCGATTCATCCCCACAGGTCCGCGCAGCGAGGAATAGTCGGCCATGGCGTCCGTGCCGCCGGCCGCCGGTATCCGAAAGCCCAGGTTCAACAATTGGTACCAGACGTGGGCGGTGGAACGGTGGTCGCTGAAGCCGAGGATCTCCATGTAGTCGACTTTCCCCAAGGCCACGTCCACCGGCAGCTCGTTGGTGAGGGTCTCATGCGGTTTCGCGATGGGTTCCGGATACTCGTCGAAAGGATGCACGTAGCCCACCAAGGCGCCGCGGGAATGCGCGATGTCCGCCACGTCCGCATTCATCGGATACAAGCTGGACGCGGCGGTGTTCGGGTACCCCACATACCCCGGCAAAATGATGCCCCCCGAAATGTCGAGCAATCCCAAGTGTCCCCAATAGCTCGTGTGGTACTCCTGGCCGTGCACGACCAGCGCGACCGGGGTCGAGGCCGGATCCGTTTGCGTGCCGTTGTAGGCGATGTCCGGAAAGCGCTGTTCCTTGTTGACCAGCAGGGAATTGACGATGGGGAGATTCTCCGCCTGCGCCTGCAGCGCGAGATGCGCCGGCACGTTGCGGTACTCGCCGCCGTAGTTCATGTGCACGTGAACGTCGGCGCTCACCCAATGCCCCGAATCCGGGACGCTCCAGCGTCCCTCATCGAGATTCACCGCCAGCTCGGCGACCTGCCCGGCGGCGGCGTTGAGCCGTCTTTGTTCGAATCGGCGCTCGAAGCCGTGCAGGATGTCCACGTTCACCGCTCCGGCCGGCACATCGACCCACTCCTCGCCGCGGGCATGGAAGTAATGCGCCTCCTCATGCCGCTCGCGGCGATCGAAGGAGTCGTCCGCGCTGATCCAGGCCGTCGCCGGCGCATAGCAGCGCCCGGCCGCATCGGTGACGCTCACCCGCGCCGAGGCGGCATTGCCCTGCGCGTCCCTGATGTTGAGGTGCAGGCGCGCCATCGGCGACAAGTAGTGCCGTTCGCCCACGTTGAACTTTTGGCCGATGCCGCCCGGGATCCGTTCGATGTCTATTTCCGTGCTGCCGCTCTGGTTGGAGATAAAGGCGATGCGGCTGCCGTCCGGCGACCAGCGCGGATAGGTCTGATCCCAGTCACCGTAGGCGATCGGAAAGGCATCGCCGCCGCCGGCCGGCATCACCCACAAGTTGTGCCAGGAGCGCCCGAGGTAGGAGCTGTAGACCAGCCGCGATCCATCGGGCGAGACATCGGGACGCGCCTTCCAGTTGGTCTCCTCATAGTGAATTTCACGGGCGTCCGCCGCCGCCGCAAGATCCGCCCCCGGCGCCGCCCGAGACGGGGTGCGCCAGAATCCCCCCGTGCCGTAGATGTGATTGCGGTTGGATACGTAAATGATGCCGGCACCGTCCCGCGTCCACACCGGATTGATCTCGTGATCGTAGGCGCTGTAGTAGTAGCGCGGCAGATCGCTCTTGTGCTCGCCGGTCAGGCGCTCGACGTTGGCGAGCGCGCCGTCGTTGAAGTCGGCGGTGAAGATGTGGAAATGCCCGTTGTACAGGGTGGAGACGAAGGCGATGCGCCGCCCATCCGGGGAGAATCGCGGCTCCACATTGACGGCGCCGTTCATGAGCAGCGGGCGTTGCTTGCCGCTCGCGAGGTCCAGTACCCATAACTCCATCGCGTCGTTGCGATACGAGCTGTAGATCACCCAGCGCCCGTCCGCCGACCAATCGGGCTGGTAGTCGTAGGAATTCGCGGTGAGCTGCTGCGCAACGCCGCGGCCGGCGGCGGAGTCGGTGCCGGCACCGCGGTGGTCC
>JBARBX010000175.1:0-3107 GCA_049793535.1 Steroidobacteraceae bacterium
GGCGGCTACAAGCAGTCAGGCATCGGGCGCGAACAGGGACGGCAGGGCGTCGAGACTTACACGGAAGTGAAGACCGTCATCATCCAGCTCTAGGCAGACAATGTCCGCAACATCACGAGGCGCCGCACCGTCGCTGGAAGCGCTGCTGAACGGCGTCGGCAGCGTCGTCGACTTCTTGCGAAATCAACAAGCGGGCCCCAACGTCTACCCGGGGGTACCCGCCGAATACACGAACTGGCGGGATGAGCAGCGCGCCTGGGCTCAAACCTGCGTCCTTTTCAATCAGTCCTACCACATGGCGGAGCTGATGGTGGAAGGCCCGGACGCGCTCGCCTTTCTCAACGGCCTCGGCATCAACAGTTTCAAGGGATTTGCGCCGGACAAAGCCAAGCAGTTCGTGCCCTGCAGCCACGACGGCCACGTCATCGGCGATGTGATCCTGTTTTATCTGGCGGAAAACCAGTTCAACATGGTCGGTCGTGCGCCCACGCTCAATTGGGTGTTGTTCAACGCCGAAATCAGCGGCCTGCGAGTGACCTGCACCTACGACGAGCGTACGGCCGCGCGCCCGGATCCGCAGAACCGCCGCCACTACCGCTATCAATTGCAGGGACCGAACGCCTCGAAGGTGATCGAGTCGGCGACCGGCCGCCCCGCGCCGGACCTCAAATTCTTCAACATGTGCGGCATGCAGATCGCCGGCCGCGCGGTGCGCGCGTTGCGGCATGGAATGGCCGGACAGCCGGGATTCGAATTGATGGGCCCCTGGGCCGACGGCCCCGCGATCCACTCTGCCCTGGTCGAGGCCGGCAAGACGCATGGCCTGAGGCTGGTCGGCGGGCGCTGCTATTCCTCGAATACGCTGGAATCGGGCTGGATACCCTCGCCGCTTCCCGCGGTCTACAGCGGCGAGAAAATGCAACCCTACCGCGAATGGCTGACGGTGAATCACTACGAGGCCAAGGCCTCCATTGGCGGAAGTTTCGTTTCGGCCAATATCGAGGATTACTATCTCACTCCCTGGGAGCTGGGTTACGGGCTCTTCGTCAAATTCGACCACGAGTTCGTCGGCCGCGCGGCACTGGAGAAGATGGCCGCGGGGCCCCATCGCAAGAAAGTCACGCTGGCCCTCGACAATGTGTCGGTGACCGACGCGCTCTATACGATGTTCGATCAGGGCCTGCGCGCCAAGTTCATCGAATTCCCCAGCGCGGTTTATTCCATGCATCCCTTCGATCGTGTGACGGTGGACGGTCGGCTCGTTGGCCTGTCTACTTGGATCGGCTACAGCGCCAACGAAGGCAAGATGCTCACGCTGGCCATGCTCGATGAGCGCCATGCGGTACCCGGCACCGAGGTGACCTTCGTGTGGGGCGAGCCCGGCGGCGGTACCACCAAGCCCGCGGTGGAGCGCCACAAGCAGGTAGAGATCAAAGCAGTGGTGTCGCCGGTGCCATACTCCAATGTGGCACGAACCGCCTACGCCGATAGCTGGCGCAACAAATCCGCCTAAGTTTCGACCGCGGCCCGTACCTTGAGCGCCAGCAGCGCCGCCGCCGACAGCAGCGAGCCCATGGCCATCAGCGTGGCAACGGCCTGCATGCCGAATCCCGCCTGGAACAGATATCCCGCGACCACGGGTGCGAGCACGGCGCCTGCGCGGCCCACGCCCACCGCGAACCCCGTGCCCGTCGCGCGCACATGGGTGGGAAAGACCTTGGCGAAGAGCATGTAGTAGCCTCCGATCGCGGCATTGGTGAACAGGCCGGCGAGCGCCACCGTGGCCGCGAGCGACGCAAGATCATGTGAGCCGCGTCCGAACCAAATGACCATGGCCGACGAGCCGAGCAGCGTGACCAGGGTCAGCGCCTTCAAGCTGTGGCGCGCTGCAATCAATCCGAAGATCACGACTCCCGTGGCGCCCCCCACATTGGCCCAGGTCAACACGCCGGCTGCAGCCCGCGCGGGGAAGCCCATGTCGACCACCAGTTTCGGCACCCATTTGATGATGAAGTAGAAGCTGATGACATGCGCGAAATAACCCAGCGTGATGAGCACCGTCGCCAGGATCAAGCCCGGCTTGAAGATATCTGTCACCGAGCGGCGCGCCGATTCCACCGTCTCCGCGGTTAGCGCGGTCATGGGCTGGTGGCCAAAGCGGGTCAGAATCCGATTGATGGCATCCAGTGCGCCCGGTTTGCGCCGCCGATCCAGGAAGGCCACGGATTCGGGCAGCAGAAACCATACGATGGGAATGAAGGCCGCGGTGATCACGCCGCCGAATATGAATACATCGTGCCAGGTGCCGCTGGACAGCAATCGCTGCACCACCATGCCGCCAAATATGCCGCCGAGCGGATAGCCGATCACCATCAGCGACACGGCCAAGCTGCGCCTGCGCTCGCTCGACAGCTCGGCGGCGGCCGCGTTGATCGATGCCAGCATGCCGCCGATCCCAAATCCGGTGAGCAGCCGCCAGGCCAGCAGCGTCGGGACGCCGCCGGCGAGACTGGCGCCGAACATGCCGGCGCTCATGGCGACGAGACAACCGAGAATGGTCGGGCGGCGCCCAATCTTGTCGGCCACCCCGCCGAGCAGCACGGAGCCCAAGCCCATGCCCACCAATTCCATCGAGAGAACCCAGCCCAGCGTGGCCTTGTCCACCCCCCAGTCCTTCGCAATTCCGGGCGAAGAGAAGCTGATCGAGAGCACGTCGAAACCGTCCATGGCATTGAGTCCCACGGTCACGAGCACCGCCAGCCATTGGCCCACGCTCATCGCGCCGCGATCGATGATGGATTTGGGATCGTTGTCTGTCACAGGGTTCTCCCGACACACTCAAGAAGATCGCCGAGGCGCCCGAGCACTCGTTCGGGCCGCCGCAGGCCGGTCTGGCGCTCCCACTCCTCGGGTGCCGTGACTCCCGTCGTCACCGCGAAGGACTTCGCGCCGCCTCGGCGCGCCATGAGCACCTCGACCGCCGGGTCGTCGCCGACGACCCCCAAGTCGCCGCAGCGCAGCTTGAGGCGGCGCGCCACGAATCGCAGCGCGTGCATCGATGGTTTGCCCGTGAGTATCATGGGCGCCCGCGTTACACGCCGAATGGC
>JBARBX010000176.1:0-1927 GCA_049793535.1 Steroidobacteraceae bacterium
GCGTCCCACGAGAGATACACCTGTTGATCCCAGGTGATGGCCTCGGCGTGCCGTGACGTATTGGGCTGAGTCACCCGCACCACCTTGCCGGTGGGCAGTTTCACCAGGTAAATCGACAGGTCCCCCAGATACGCGATGTCCTGCACGGAGCCTCGCGCCACATTGTCGCTGCCTTCCGGCGGCGCGGTGGACATGAAGATTTTCTCGGGCCGTACCGCCGCCCACACGACGGCCTCCGGAGGCGCGCTGATGCCGTGGCTGACGTAGATCGTTCCGCCAAGTTCTTCCGAGCCGATACGCACATATTCCGGTTCGTCGTCGAGCAGCTTGCCCTCGAACATATTCACCGAACCGATGAAATCGGCCACGAATTTCGAGCTCGGGAATTCGTAGATCTCCGAGGGAGTGCCGGCCTGAACGATCTCACCATGATTCATGACGCCGATCCGGCTCGCCAGGGTCATGGCTTCCTCCTGATCGTGAGTCACGACCACGAAGGTCACACCCAGCTTGTCCTGCAGGCTGATCAGCTCGAACTGCGTGTGTTCGCGCAATTTCTTGTCCAGCGCACCCAACGGCTCGTCGAGCAGCAGCAGCTTCGGCCGCTTGACCAAGGAACGGGCGAGCGCCACGCGTTGACGCTGCCCGCCCGACAATTGATGCGGCTTGCGCTTGGCGAAATCGCCCAGCTTGACCAGATCGAGCATGGTCGCGACGCGCTCCTGAATCTCGGCTTTGGGCACGCGGTCCTGCTTCAGGCCAAAGGCGACGTTTTGCTGCACGTCCATGTGCGGAAACAGCGCGTATGACTGGAACATCATATTCACCGGACGCTCGTACGGCGGCACTCCCGTCATGTCCTCGCCGTCGATGAATATCTTGCCGGCGCTCGGCGTTTCGAAACCGCCCAGCATTCTCAGCAGCGTGGTCTTGCCGCAGCCCGACGCTCCCAGCAGGCAGAAGATCTCACCCTTGTAGATCTTGAGACTGACGTCGTTGACCGCTTTGAAATCGCCGAACGACTTCGAGATGCCGTCCACCTGGACATAGGGGCGCGCCGATTGATCCTTCCAAGGCGCTGCCTTGACGACCGCTCCGCCGGATGTCGTCATCGTCTATTGACCCGTCTTGAATTTCTGCCAGACGCGGGTGATGGCGCGGGTCTGATCGGCCGAATCCGCCAGCTGCACCGCCAGCTTTGCGGTCTGTTCCTTCGGCGGGTAAATTCCCGGATCATCGCGCACCGCGGGATCGAGCAGCGACTGCGCCTGAGCGTCGGCGTCCGCATAGCGCTTGAAGTTCGAGATGTCGGCGATGACTCGCGGCGTCAAGATGTAGTTGATGAACGCGTACGCGTTGTCGGGATGAGGAGCGTCCTTCGGAATGGCCAGCATGTCGAACCACAATATCGAGCCTTCCTTGGGCACGGCGTACTTGATCTCGATGCCCTTGCCGGCCTCCCGGGCGCGATCGCGCGCCTGCAGGACGTCCCCGTTGTAGCCGACCGCGAGACAGATGTCGCCGTTGGCGAGCGCCTCGATGTACTCCGAGGAATTGATATTGCGGATATAGGGCCGGATCTTGCTGAGCACGGCATCCGCCAGCACCAGATCGTCCGGGTTCTGCGAATTCGGGTCCTTGCCCAGGTAGCTGTAAACCGCTCGCATCATTTCGGCCGGCGAGTCGAGCACGCTGATGCCGCACTTGGCCACCTTCGACGCCACGGCCGGATCGAACACCATCCGCCAGCTATCGAGCGGCGCCTTAGGATACAGGGCCTTGATCATCTTCTCGTTGTAGCCGATCCCGTTGGTCCCCCACATGTAGATGACGCCATGCGCGTTGCCCGGATCATGCAGGGCCACCTTAGACATGAGATCGCCATCCAGGTACCTCAGGTTCGGCAGTTTCGACTTGTCGAGAGGCA
>JBARBX010000177.1:0-3392 GCA_049793535.1 Steroidobacteraceae bacterium
GTTTTGCCTGGCCACGAAAGTGGCGACACCGACTGCCGCCAGCGTCGGTAGCTTTTGCGAAAGCTCGAGCGCGGACTCCGTCAGTGAAAAAAGCACGTTGCGGCCCTGGTGGTAGAAAAAGCGGGTAAACCTGATCTGAGAGGTATCAAGCGCCGACAGGGTTCGGCCGCTCACCGAAATCACATAGGTCTGCGTGTTGTTCGGACCGCCCATCACGTAGCCGCTCGCAATGAATCTGTCGGGATCCGTTGTCGGAACCAATCCCTGGACAAAAAAACTGCCTAAATCGATGACGTCGGCGGTCAGGCTCTCCATCGATATCAGGTAGATCTTGCCATCGGATAACGCGGAATAAACGCGGCCATTGGCGTTGAGGCCGCCCTGGTCGTTCCAAAGCAGGTTGAGTTTCGTCGGATTGATCTTGAGGTACTCGACACGGGGCTGGTCATTCACATACGTCAATCGAAAATGCATCATTGAACTGTTCGACAACGCAAAAAACTCGGACGGCCCGCGCAACTTCTCCAACCGGGCCACACCGTCAAAGCCGATGTCAAGCGCGGTTTGAGCGCCCGTTCGAAAGTCGAAAATCATGGATTTTCGCGCGTCGATCGAATACATCAGCGCGGAACGTTCATCCAGCCAATAGAATCCACATCGTCCGACGATCGAACACCACTGCGGCGCCGTGATTAACGTGCCGGTAGCGACATCATAGAAGCGGATCGCAGCCCGGTTGGCGGCCGTATAAATACGGCCGTTCGGTGACAGCGATGTGATTAGATCATCAGGTTGCCGCACGCTGCTGAAAATGGGCGAGCCTGACTGTAAATCGATTACCTCTGTGTCCTTGAGCGAATCGATGATTACCACGCCGGCCCGCTCGGCAAAATGCACGGTCTGGATCGGCCCGGTGCTGTCGCTGATATATCGCTGGGTCGGCCCGGACAATGGGCGCAGCGGCGGCAACGCCAGCATGAATCCGATGCTGCGAAGCCCGAGCCATTCCGCAAGATTTGCATCGAATTCCGCAAAGCAGGGATCCCCGCCATGTTCCCGCTGAATGTCCTCCTTCGACGCCGACTCCGCCAGCGCATAGTTCTGGCCGCACTGCAGAGCGCGTAACCGCATCTTCGTGTGAAATTGATCTTCCAACGCGGCCAATTGCGCACGATCAGTGGCAACCCGGCGCAAAAGCCCGAGGGCCGTTTGGGTCTGCACCGACAAGGGGATGGCATCATTGATGCGATCTTCCCTGTCTGCGAAGGCGGGTTCGATGAGCAACGCCAGCATTGCGGCGGCAGACAAATATCTCATGACACCGCGCTCCCGCTTGATGAGCCTATAAGGGCCTGGATCCATCAGCTACTACGTCCCCTAATGCGGCGCCGGCCGCTCCGACACGTCCACCGGTTGTTGCATGATGACATCGAGTGCGATCACGTAGCCGAAAACGACCGTAAAGAAGTCGATCGTCAACGCCGTGATGTAGGCTGCGGCGCTGTATTGGAGGTCTGCTAAAACGTAGCCAAGCATGGCCAGTGTCACAACGGAGCCCAATACAACGAAGACCGCGAATATTGCCGGTGGCGGTCCGTCGCCGGCCACCTTGCGGCGTCGGCGCGGATAGCTGACCTGAAGCAACAGCATCGGCAGTGCGAAAAGCACACCAGCGCCTCGCCAAATCCACTTCTCCTGAATGTCGTAGAGAGCAAATAGCGGCGGCAGCAGCGCCGCCGCCGTCAATACGAAAATGTACGTCATGACCGTTTTTGCAAGGTATCTGTCAAGCAGCGACAACCTCGCTCCAGTGGCCGGTCGAAGGGTCAATAAGAGCACCGAGAACCCCGCGAACGTAATCATCAGGCCAGCCAATGTGTACAAAAAGGTTGCACCTTTGACTTCCATGTTTTGCTCCGTCGAAGAACTCAGGCCATATTGGCGCGTCCCTATTCTTACGATAAATCCACCTGAAGGCCACCATTTTGCCGGTGGATGCGCTGGGTCACTGCGCCGACGCCTTTGCCGCCCGTTCGATCAAGCGAGCCACCTCATTCGGTTTGGAGATATACACCGCGTGGCTGGCCGGAACTTCGATCGTTTTGCTGCCGGCATGCTTGGCCATGCTGCGCTCGAGATCGGGATTGATGTTGTGGTCGCGGGTGGCGATCAGCGCCCAGCTCTTCTTCTGGTGCCAGGCGGCGGCGGTCACCGGCGCGCCCCCAGCCGCCTTGGCCAACATCATTTGGGAATGGGCCATGAAGTTCGCCTGGACTGGCGCGACGTCGGCGGCGAAATCGGCGGGGAAGGCGGTCGGGTCCAGGTAAAGGAAATCGTCCTTGGTGGCGCGCATATCGTTGTTGGCGGCGGGGAACTTCGAGAGCAGGCCGACTGCACTATCGCCCTGGTCGGGGATGAAGGCGGCGATGTAGACCAGGCCGACGACATTCGGCGCATTTCCCGCTTCTGTGATGACCACCCCGCCATAGCTGTGACCCACCAGAAGGGTTGGACCCTGTTGCAGATCCAGCACGCGCATTGTCGCTGCGACGTCGTCGGCAAGCGATGTCAGCGGCTCCTGCACCACACTGACCGTATAGCCATCCTTACCGAGAATGTCGGCGACGCGCTGCCATCCGGAACCGTCGGCGAAGGCTCCGTGGACAAGGACGACGTTCTTGACCGGCTCGGCCCGCGCCGAAGCGACGGCCGCCGACAGAAGCGCGGCCGCCGCCGCCGCCGTGGCAATGAATTTCCTGGGCATCGAACTCTCCTATGTTGGATATCTCATTAATATTTATCGAACGTACAGTGGTTAGAAAGACGAACTCACACTCAAGAGCGGATACGGAAGAGTGAGTACCGCGCGGCACGGCAACGGTTTAACGCGCGTGCCCCATTTTAAGACCGTCGGCTCGGTCATTACGTGCTCACGCTAAAAAGCTAGCGCGCCGCGGAAAGGGTACTGAAATGGTCGGTTGCCGTGCATCGGTCATTTAACCGACCTCGGCCTAGAATGAAATAATCAATGCCGTATGATAAAGACCAAGCTTCATCAACTCCCTTCTCAAGTATGGATAACGTATCCGCCATTCCGGTTAGCGAGGCCATGCTGGCGCTGGCCTTTGTCGGGGATCTCAGCAAGGGACAGCCGACCAACCATTCTGTGCGAACCGCAAGATTGGCAGCATTGTTGGCGGCGGAAGATGGTGCCGGTGAGGAAGAATGTGAGGCCGCCTATTGCATCGCTTTGTTGCGCTGGTCGGGGTGTACCGCCAATGCGGCCGGCTTCGGCCAACTATTGGGCGATGATGTTGCCGGGCGCAGGAGCTTGACGACAGGGATTTATCCTTGGTTTAACGTTCCGCGGGACCAGATTTATCCACTTGCAC
>JBARBX010000178.1:0-3061 GCA_049793535.1 Steroidobacteraceae bacterium
GGGTGGTCCGATCGAACACCGAGCCCGTGGTCGATGAGCAATATTGCGGAAACAAGGGCAGCACCAGCAGCTTCCTGATGTTTTGCGCGGCGAAGCGTTCGAGCGCGGCGGCAATACTCGGATTTCCATAGGTCATGGCGAGTTCGACGCATACTCGATCGCCCAAGTCGGCGCGCAGAACCGCGCCGATCTTTGCGCTCAGGCGCCTGGAATACACCGCCAACGGCGAACCCTCGGGCAGCCAGATCTTGCGGTACTTGCGCGCGGTGCGGAACGGGCGAAGCGGCAGTATCACACCGTACAGCAGAGGCCGCCAAAACAGTGGGGAGGTGTTGATGACCCGCCGATCGCCGAGGAATTCGCGCAAGTAGCGCTGCACGGCGAAGTACGACGGGGAATCGGGGGTGCCTAAGTTGACGACCAACACACCGATATGCGAAGGGTTGGGCGCCGCCGCGGCATCCACCGGCGCCACGGCGCGATAATAGGTCATTGCTCGGATCCTTAAAGCTTGTCGCTGCACAGTATACTGCCTGCCGATGAAGCCCCGCACCGCGCACACCCGCCCATGATGTGGTTGAGCCCCAGCGAAAGCGAGGCGCTTACCCTAAGCCTCAGCATCGCCTCGCGCAGCGTCGCGCTCAGTCTGCCGTTCGGCATGCTGGCGGCGTGGGTACTGACCCGGCGCCGCTTCCTGGGACACACCCTGCTCGATGCATTTGTCCACCTGCCCATGGTGCTGCCGCCCGTGGTGGTGGGCTATTTGCTGCTGCTGCTGTTCGGGACTCGCGGTCCGATCGGCTCCTGGCTGCAGCGGGCATTCGGCATTGAACTCATTTTCACGCGCAACGGCGCGGCGCTGGCCACCGCCGTGATGTCCTTTCCGCTCATGGTCCGCGCACTGCGCATCTCGCTGGAAAACGTCGACCGCGGGCTCGAGGAGGCGGCACGCACCTTGGGCGCCGGCGCCATCGACCGGTTCGCAACCATCACGTTGCCGCTGATGCTGCCGGGAGTGCTGGCAGGCGCCATTACGGCTTTCTCCGCCGCCCTCGGCGAATTCGGCGCCGTCATCACCTTCGTGTCGAACATCCCGGGAGAGACGCGCACGCTGCCGCTCGCGCTCTACACGGCCCTGCAGACACCGGGGGGCGATGCGGCCGCCGCCCGCCTGGCAGTCATTTCGTTTCTCCTGGGCTTGAGCGGCCTGATGCTGTCGGAGTGGTTCGCGCGCCGCGTGCGCCGCCTGTTGGGCCGTTGATGCTGAGCGTAGCCGTCAAGAAGACCCGCGGATCCTTCACGCTCGATGCCGCGTTCGAACTGCCGACACCGGGGGTGGTGGCGCTGTTCGGCCGCTCGGGCAGCGGCAAGAGCACCCTCGTGAACCTCATCGCCGGGCTTCTCGACGCCGACACGGGCCGAGTGGCGCTGGATGATCTGGTATGGCTGAATACGGAGCGGCGGCTGCAGGTACCTCCCGAGCGGCGACGCATCGGCTACGTGTTCCAGGACGCCCGGTTGTTCCCGCACTTGAGCGTCGCGGGCAATCTTAAGTACGGCGAAAGCCGTTCGCCCGCGCGCCGCTTCATCGATCTCGACACCGTCGCCGGCCTTTTGGATCTCGGCTCCCTCATGCAGCGGCGCACGCACCAATTGTCCGGCGGTGAAAGGCAGCGGGTCGCCATCGGCCGGGCGCTCCTGTCCCAACCGAATTTGTTGCTGCTGGACGAGCCGCTGGCGTCGCTGGACATCGCGCGGCGCGAGGAAGTACTGCCGTACTTGGAGAACCTGCGGGATCAACTGGCGGTGCCGATGGTCTATGTCAGCCACGACTTCGATGAAGTCCTGCGGCTCGCGACCCACATTGTGCTCATGGAGCAAGGCAGGGCCATCGCGCAAGGCGCGGTCGGGGACATGAGCCTCAACGCGAATTTGCGCTCCATCATCGGCGCCGACGCCGTCGGAGCCATCATCGACGGCACGGTGCTCGGTGTCGACGAGTCGAGCGGATTGACGCGCGTGAGCGCAGGCCGGGGTGAACTCAAGGTGCAAGCGCCTCATCTGGTCGCCGGCGCGAGCATGCGCCTTCAATTGCTGGCTCGCGACCTGATCGTCGCGACGCAACCCCCGCAGAATTTGAGCGTGCGCAACACGCTGAGCGGAGTCATCGCGTCGCTGAGCCGCGACGATACGGACTCCGAACTGATCGCCATCGACATCGGCGGGACCCTGATCATGGCGCGCGTGACCACGGCGGCGGCGCGCGAACTTGGCCTTGCACCCGGAATGCCCGTCTGGGCTTTGGTGAAGTCGGTCTCGCTGCGCAGCCACTCCTTCGCGGCGCCGCGTGCTAGGTTGATCGCGCGCCCAGATGCATGATGGCGATGATGTGGTCGTCCGGCCGAAGTCCGAGCACGGCTTTCACCTTGGGATCGTAGGCCGCGGCGCCCGTTTTCCACATCACTCCATAACCCATGCCGTGGGCGGCGAGAAATAGATTCTCCGCGGCGGCCCCCACCGCCACCACTTGTTCGATCTCGGGTATTTTCGTTTGCTCGCGATCGACCGCACAGCCGATAACGACGATGGTCGGCGAGCGGTTCATTTTGTCGCGCTCCGCCGCGAGTTGCTCCCCGGTCATGGCCGGCAAGCGCGCGCGCTTGGCCTCCGCCGCCGCCGCGGTGAACGCCTCGCGCACGGCGCCCGCCAACACGATGAGGCGCCAGGGCCTTAAGCGGCCATGATCCGGAGCCCGTTCCGCCGCCTTCAACAGCTTGCCGAGATCCGCTGGCGTCGGCCCGGGCTCCGACAGGCGGGCGGCGGACGAACGTGTCTGAACGGCTTCGAATAGTTCCATCGTGGGGTCCTTGAAATGGCCAATGACAGATAACACCTAGATGGCGCGGCATATCGGCTATGATTTGCGCCAGAGATCGCCGATCGGCGGCCACGAAATTATACTCATGTAACGTCAAGGAGCCTTCAATGAACCGTATCGTTTTGGCGTCAATGGCCGCGCTGGTGAGTGCGGGCACATTCGCTGCACCGGTGACTTATGTTC
>JBARBX010000179.1:0-2685 GCA_049793535.1 Steroidobacteraceae bacterium
GCGCCCAGCTCGTGTGCGTTTGATAGTCGAACTCGGTAAACACACGCGCCGCCTTGCCGGTCTCGGCGTGCTCCAGCTTGGCCTCGTGCATCTGCTTGCCGACGATCTTCTGCAGCCGGCTGTTGCGTGTCAGTCCGAACAGGAAGTCCACGTGGTTCTCTTCGGCCTCGCACCAGGCCATCAGTTCCTCGCGGCAGAAGCCCGAGTCACCGCGCAACACGATGCGCACCTGAGGCCACCTGGAGCGCAGCTGGGCCACGATGCGCTTAACTTCATCGAGCGCACCGGCGGCTCCGTCGATGTTAGCCGGCCTGAGCCGCGCACACAGCAGTTGATCGCCCGCGAAGATGTATAGCGGCAGATAGCAATAGCTGTCGTAGTAGCCATGAAAGAACCGCTCCGGTTGATGACCGTGGAGCGGGATGTCGGTCGCATCCAGGTCGAGCACGATCTGCTCGGGCGACTCGGCGTGCGACTCGATGAACAGATCGCACAACAGCGCGTCGATCTTCTCCGGCGCGTAATCGATCTTGTGATAGCGCTTGCTGCCGCCCGGAAGCTCCAGCCGGTTGAGAGTACTTTTGCCGGCCAGGGGAGCGTCCAACTTGCGGCGGCCCGCCAGCACGGCCATCAGCGGATCGTGGCGCAACTGCTCATGATCGCAAAGGTCCTCATAGCCCAGCGCCAGCCCGTAGATGCGCTGCGAGAGCATCTCAACAAGCTGGTGCTCGACCAAAAGCGGCGAACGCCGGTCGGTGAAACAAGACGCCACCCGCTTCAGCAAACCGATCTTGCCGTCAGCCTGACGCAACAACAGCGCTCCGCCATCGGTCGACACCTGACCCGCTGTGAAACTGGCCTCCACGCGGCGCGAAAAATGTGATGCAAACGAGAAGACTTCTTGATTACACTCTGTCATAAGAAAGGCCGCCCTTTCCGCAGCCGTAACCACGCTTCGACAACGTAGTTATGACACAGAAAAGACGGCCTTTCCAGCTATTTTCTGCTTCTCGACTCACACCAATCGACAATCGGCGTGTGAGATATGCGGGTTAGGTCCGTGCTGCCCCAGGTCCCAGAAGCGGGATCCTTCGACTTCGCTCAGGACAGGCTCTGGGGCACCCATTTTCGTGGGCGATTAAGATGGGTCAGTTGAGGTACATGCTATCCCACCCAAGCGGAGCTTGGATGGGGCACCCATTTTCGCGGGTGATTGAGATGGGTCAGTTGAGGTTCGTGCTATCCCAGGTCCCAGAAGCGGGACCTGGGGTACCCATTTCGTGGGTGATTAAGATGGGTCAGTTGAGGTACGCGCTATCCCACCCAAGCGGAGCTTGGATGGGGCACCCATTTTCGTGGGTGATTGAGAGAGGGGTCACACGAGAGGTCCCTTGATTAGTGTGCCGGTTCGCCTTCCGGCGCTGCGCCGATCTTTGCCACTTTGCGCTTCAAGACGCGGCTCAAGATTACGTAGAGCACGGGGATGAAGATGAGATTGAGCACGGTTGAGAGCAGCATGCCGCCGACGATGGTGGTGCCTACCGATTGGCGACCGAGCGAGCCGGCGCCGGTGGCGAAGACCAGCGGGAGCACGCCCAGGATGAAGGCGAAGGAGGTCATGAGAATGGGGCGAAGGCGCAGTTCGGCGGCCTCGATTGCGGCCTCGGAGATGGAGCGGCCTTTGCGGCGCAATTGCTCGGCGAATTCGACAATCAGAATCGAGTTCTTGGCGGAGAGGCCGATGAGCATGACCAGGCCGATCTGGCAGTAGACGTCGTTGGCAAAGCCGCGCAGCATCACCAGTCCCAGCGCACCGAAAACCGCCATAGGCACGGCGAGCAGGATGATGAAGGGCAGGGCAAAGCTCTCATACTGGGCGGAGAGCGTGAGGTACACGACCACGATTCCCAGCGCGAAGATGAGCAACGCCTTGCCGCCCGACTCGATTTCGTCGAGGGTGAGGCCGGTCCACTGGTAAGTCATGCCCGGCATGATGTTGTGCGCGGCGAGTTGATCCATGGCCGTAAGCGCCTGACCGGAGCTGTAGCCGGGGGCGGGCGAACCGTCGATTTCGACTGCACGGAAGAGGTTGTAGTGGTTGATGACGGGCGGGCCCGAGGCGTTCACGATGGTGACGAGGTTATCGAGCGGCACCATCTGGCCGGAATCGGAGCGCACATAGTAGCTGTGCAGGTCGCCGGCGCGCATTCTGAAGGGCTGATCAGCCTGCACAAAAACGCGATAGGTGCGGCTGTTGTAGTCGAAGTCGTTGATGTACTCAGAGCCCATGAAGACGTTGAGCGTGGTGGAGATCTGGGAGACGGGAATGCCCATCGCCTTGGCTTTGTCGCGATCGATGCGTACCAGCACTTGCGGGTCGTTGGCCGAAAACGTGGTGATGAGGTTGGAAAGCGAAGGCACTGCGCGGCTGGCGCCGACCATCTGGTGAGCCACGCGGTCAAGGTCGGAAAGGGTGTTGCCGCCCTGGTCCTGCAGCATGAACTGGAAGCCGCCATAGCTGCCGACGCCCTGCACGGCCGGCGGCTGGAATGCGGCCACCAGTCCGCCGTTGGGCATGAACATGAGCATCTGCAGCTTGGGCGCGATGGCGTGCAGAATGTCGGCGGTGCTGTGCCCCTTGCCGCGAGGGCGTCCGTTGGGCAGCGTGTTTACAAACATGAGTCC
>JBARBX010000180.1:0-10324 GCA_049793535.1 Steroidobacteraceae bacterium
CTTCAAGGCTGCACTCCGATGGTTATAAGGGAATCATCGCCGCCGCCGCCGGACGTCGCGGCCGGCTCGCCGGGCGGCATACGGGTGATGGGCGCGGACCATCGCTTTGCGGATGTCTCCATGCACAGCGTGGCGCGGCGAGCTCGTAATTTGCGCGGTAGTGGACCTGTCACCGTGCTCGCCCTTTCGGGTGGCGGCGCGGACGGGGCGTTCGGCGCGGGCGCACTGGTCGGGCTCACACAGGCGGGAGTGCGACCGCAGTTCTCCGTCGTCACCGGGGTGAGTGCCGGCGCCTTCCTCGCGGCGTATGCCTTTGTGGGTCCCGACTGGGACCAGCAACTCATCGACGCCTACACCGGCGGACGCGCCGAGCACCTTCTGCAGCCGCGCGGACTTGGCATGCTGTTCGATTCCAGCGTCTATCGCGGCAGGCCGCTCGAGCAACTGGTCGACCACTACCTGAGCGATGCACTCATTCAGGCGGTGGCGCGCGAGGCAGCCTCGGGGCGCCTGCTGTTGGTAGCAACCACCAACGTTGATACCGGAGAGACCGTGGTGTGGGATTTGGGATCCATCGCGATGAACGGTGGTACCAATGCGAAAACTCTCTTTCGCGATGTCTTGGTTGCATCGGCGAGCGTGCCGGGCATGTTTCCGCCGGTGGTCATCCGCGTTCAAGGGGACGAAGGGGACTACAGTGAGGCTCATGTCGATGGAACCGCCACTGTGCCCTTCCTCGTGCCCTCCGCTTTGCTGCCAGCGCCCGGAGAGGCACCCGATCATTCACCGCCCAAGGTATATGTCATCGTCGATGGGCGATTGAGCGAAGAGTCCAAGTCAGTCCAGCTACGTTTCAGGACGATTGTGTCGCGAAGCATTTCCGCAGGTCTCATCCACATGACAAGGACCACACTGGAATTGACTGCAACCACCGCACAACAACAGGGCGCGAGTCTTCAGTACTCGGCGATCCCCACGGCTTACCCGAATGTTGCGCCGTTTGATTTTCGCACCTCGACCATGCGCTCTTTATACCAATACGGATATGAATGTGCGCACACCGGTCGACTGTGGGTCGCCTCACAGGGCGGCGCGGTTACCGATCGCCCACACCACGGCGACACCGTTTCCGGGCAGACGATTGGATGCCCCGCCGACGATGATTACATTGCGCGCTTTGCGGTGCGCTGAGGAATACTCGCTTTCGATAGCGGCGGGGGAGCCGATGCGGATCATCGCGCAACTATAGGCGTGTGCGGCGCATTGCTGAAATACACGGCTCGAGCGATGGCGCGCGCCAAACAATCCGCGGCTGCCGACCCGATGCGTCCGACGACGGCGGCGCGGTGCAAGGTTCCGCGCAGCTTCACTTCTCCGCTCGCCAAGGCAAACACAGTGTCGCCGTCGAAGGGCGTGTGTGCCGGGCGCACCGCACGGGCGATCCCGTCTTGCGCCATCATCGCGACGCGCTTGCATTCCACGGTCGCGAGGTCGGCGCTGCAGGCGACCACGCCCAGCGTGGTGTTGGACCCCGACTGCAGACGGCCGACGGCCAGAAGCCGAGATTCGTCCGGCGCCGGATCGCTGACATCCATGCCCCGCGCGGGCGGCCCGCCCCCTCCGAACTCACCGTCGAGTTCGAAGGCCCATGCCCAGTAGGTTTTGCCGTCGGGCATCAGCGCCGAGCCGACGGAATTCACGGCCACCAATGCACCCACGATCAGTCCCTCGCCCAGATCCAGAGAGGCCGAGCCCACGCCGCCTTTGATCAATCCCGCCATGGCGCCGCGTCCGGCGCCGACCGCACCTAAGGCAAACTCGGTTCCTGCGGCGTCGAGCGCGCGCCTTCCCAAGTCACCGTAAGGCGGTGTCTGCCCCCAGTGCTTGTCGCCGCCGTTGCCGAGATCATGCAGCACCGCGGCCGGCACGATGGGAATTCGCGGCGAGCCCGGGCGAAACTCCAAACCGATCCCTGCCGCCGAGAGCGCGGCGGCGACCCCGTCGGCGGCGGCCAATCCGAAGACCGAGCCTCCGGCGAGCACCACGGCGTGTGCGCGGCCGACCAGATTCTCGGGAGACAGCGCGTCGGTTTCACGCGTGCCGGGTCCTCCTCCTCGTACATCGACGCCGGCCGACCATGCTCCGCCACAGAGCAATGTTGTCACACCGGAGCGGACGACTTCGTCGGTGGCGTGCCCAACGCGAAGGCCCACGATGTCGGTGATCAGGTTTTTGTCGGCCGGGCGGTACAAGCGCCTTGTCCTCGGATTGTCCTAGCGATGCTGCGCGGCGATGACGGCCAATCCCTGCAGCACGAGATCCGGCACGATCTCGCCCTGCAAGCGCATGATCCCCGTGATCATGCCGGCATCGCCGCCGGTGATGAACAGCCTGGGTTTTGCGTGCGTGCTCTGTTCGACTACTTCGGCTGCCCGATCGGCCATGCCGGCCAATGCGAAAACGGCGCCGCGCGACACCGCACCGATGGTGTTGTTGGCCAGCACGCCGGCCAGCGAGGGCGTGCTGTTCAAGGCCGCCTTGGCGATGTCGCTGGTCTTGTTCATCAAGGCCTCGCGCATCATGTGGATGCCGGGCGCGATCAGCCCGCCCAAGTGCTGGCCGCCGGCGTCCACACTGTCGACTTTGACCGCGGTCCCGACATCCACCACGCACAGCGCCGAGCGCACCTTGGTCCATGCGCCGATCAAGGCCAGCCAACGGTCGGCGCCGAGCAGCGAGGAATCGAGGTAGCCGTTGGTCAGCCCCTGAAACTCCTGGGCGGCGGTCACGAATTCGGGATTGACGCGAAATACCTTCTTCGTCAGGCGGGTCAGGGTCTTCGCCATGACCGGTCCCGCGACATTCGAGACCAACACCCGCTGCGGCCGTTGTCCCGACTCGAACAGGGCAGTGGTCCAAATACCGGGTTTGGCGTCGCGATGCACGACCGCCTGTTGATCGGATAGCCCGGTGCTCGTGAGCCAAGCCCACTTGAGGCGCGTGTTACCCACGTCGATGACCAAAATCATTCGCTGTAATTACCTTGGGACCGCGCCTTCAAACGCGCAAGCGCGCAAGGATAGCATCCCGCCTGGCGGCGGGTGCGCACCTGAAGACCTGCCCGTGGTGGACGATGGCTTGCGGCCGGCCTCCTCCAATCAGGGACTTAGGCGCCCTTCGCCGCCTTGGATTCGGCGCCGAGCGCGGATATCACCTCGAGCAGATGCCAGGACACGCGCTCGTCGATTTCCGCGGCATTTTGCGGGTACACGGGATAGCGGACGTGGGCCTCGACCCCGGCCGCCGAAAAAATCAGCTGTACCCTGGGCTGCGCGTCGCCGCCGGAACTCGTCGACGTGGCTCTTTGGATCTCCCGGGTTTGCCGCACGATTTCGTCCCGGTAGTCCTTGAAAGAGTCGGCCATTGCCGCCACGAGTTTCTCCTTGGCGGCGGCAAAGTCGACTCCCGCCGGCAGGTTCAGGACGATTTCGCGCCAGACGAAGTTGACGCCGTGGATTTGCTTGAACAGTCCGCTCGACACTTGAAAGACGACGGAGTTCGCGAATGCCACCACGCGGCCGGTCGGACCGAACAACCCGCGGCCCCCGAGTTCCATGAGGTACATCCGCACCAATCCCAGTTCGATGACCTCGCCCGTCACCTCGCCGATCTGCACCCGATCGCCGATGCGAATGCCGTATTTCCCGATGAGGAAGAAATATCCGACGATGGAGACGAGCACGCTTTGCATGGCGACGGCGAGACCGGCGGTGATGAGGCCGGCAAAGGTGACGATGGAGCCCAACTCGCTGGCGAACGAAAATCCCACGATCACGACGACCAGGGACCACAGCGCGATTCTGCGCAGCAGCAGGTGCTGATGCCGGCGCCGCGGGTCCTGCACATAGCGCACCACCGCCCGTCCCCAGATTTCCGCGGCCGCGAAAACCAGCGCCAACAGCACCGCCAGCAGCAGTGAACGCACTCCAAGCGATTTGAGCGCGTCGCGGCGTTGACCTTCGATGGCATCGTGCCAATTGGCCAGGTTGCGCCGATACTGATTGAGCAGCACTGCTTCCTTGCTCAACGGAATGACCGGCGCCGAGGCTTGCTTGAACTGGGTCGACAGGGAATCCAGCTGATCGTGCACGCGGTTGAGCGTCGCACTGTCCGCGGTGTCCGCTTGGGTTGCCAGCGTATCTCCGCGCGCCGACAACTGCTTCAATTGGTCTATCAACGGCGCGCGAATTCGCGCGAACGTATCCTGCAGGGCCACGGTTCGCCGGTCGACGTCATCGATGGTGGAGATCTTCTCCCAGAGACGCACCACATTGGCTGCCAGCTGCCAGATGCCGAACCGGGCCGCCGCCGCGGCGCCCATGCCGGTCGTGGCGGTGGAATTCCCCGATGCGACATTGGGCGATGACGGGGAGGCGGTCGTCGCAGTGGGCATGGTCACGGCCATGGCGTCGATCTGCGCCTTCAACGCGTCGGCGCTGAAGCCCTCGCCGCGGCTTTGATCGGAGAACGTGGACAGTGTGCCGAGCAGGCTCTTTTTCGCATTGATCAAGTCGATCTCGCCCTGCAGCTCGGCGATCTTCGCGGCCAGTTCGGTCCTGTGCTGCGATCGAGCCACGGTGAGCTGACGCCGATCGGACTCGAGCTCCGCCTGCACATCCGCCGCCTGCCCGGCCAGCTTCTTTTGCAGTTGATCCAGCGTCTGCGACCCGGCGGCCGTGGACGGCTCGCCCGAGCTGGGCTGCTTGGCGAGAGCCTCCGCGTTGGTCTTTGCGATGTCGAAGGCCAGCCCGATGACTTGATTCGCCGTCTTGCGATTGTCGTAGAGAAACAAAAGATCGCTGGGTTCGTTCGCCGCCTGCTGTTGAATGCCAAGGGTGCGATACCAGTCGATGGTTTGATCTAGCATTTGGATGGTGCTGGCAGCCGTCACGGGCGCGGCAGCGGCGGCTGCGGCGAGGGACGCCGCCGGGGCGCTCCATGACAGGGCAAGGACGAGTGCGGCTCCGGCGAGCATTAGGCGAGGGCCAAATCCGGACATGAGGGTACCCCCTGGGTATGCCAAAGGACGCTACCATACGGGATATTCGCGCGGACCGATGTCAGCGCCCCTCCTAAAATAACCTGCCGCGGTAAACTCACCCAGGCGCAGCCGCCGCAGCGCGGTGCAACGGGAATTTCTCGAGAGAGTTGCCAATGTTCGATTTGAAACAAGCGATTGCCAGCGTCCCGGACTTTCCACGCCCGGGGATTCTGTTCCGCGACATCTCGCCACTGCTGCGCGGACACTTCGACGCTACAGTAGCAGCGATGGACGCACTGCTGAGCGATGCCGAGTGGAGCGACATCGACGCCTTGGCGGGCATCGAGTCGCGCGGCTTCATTCTGGGCGCGGCTCTCGCCGTTCGCCGCGGCAAGGGTTTCGTGCCGGTGCGAAAACAGGGCAAGCTGCCGCCGCCGGTGGTCGATGTGGCCTACGATCTCGAGTACGGATCCGGCGTGCTGGAGATGCAGCGCGGCCGCGGGCGGTTGCTGCTGATCGATGACGTGCTCGCGACCGGCGGCACCATGACCGGGGCCGCCGACCTCTGTGAACGCGCCGGTTACGAGGTCCGGACGCTGGCGGTCTTGATCGATCTGAACCTCGTCAGGAACTATACCTGGCGGACGCTGCGCCTGCGCGCGGCCGTCGAATACTAGACCGGTCGGGCCGGGCCGCGCCGATGCACGAGTTGCCCCGCACGTTGGTGGTGTTTGCCCTGCGCACCGAATCGGCGGGCGTATTCGAAGCGGCGAACGTCCCGGTGCTGTATTGCGGCGTCGGCAAGGTGAATGCCGCGATCGCACTCACGCGCGAACTGGCGCGCTACGAACGGCGCGGCCAGGCCTTGCCGCGGGTGCTGAATTTCGGTTCCGCGGGCAGTCGCCGCCACCCCGCCGGATCGCTGGTGGGGTGTCACGAGTTCGTCCAGCGCGACATGGACGTCCGTGGCTTAGGGTTCGATCTTGGGGTGACTCCGTTCGACGATGCGCCATCCGTGCTCTGCTTCGAACCGGTGTTCACGCACCTCCCCGCGGCCGTGTGCGGCAGCGGCGATTCGTTTGCGACCGCAGCCGTCGGCATGGACTGCGAAGTCATCGACATGGAGGCCTACGCTCTCGCCAAGGTATGTTGGCGGGATAAGGCGCCGTTCGCCTGCGCGAAGTTCGTGAGCGACGGCGCCGATCACGCGGCGGCGGATGATTGGCAACGCAATCAGCACCAGGCGGCGGATGATTTTCTGAGTCTGTACCGTGGACTCGTGCGATAGTCCAGGCTCCTAGATGCGCGCGATCCCCATTCTGACGTTGATGCTGTCGATGTCCGCCCACGCGGCTGTCCGGGTGGTCGTGGGACCTACGCCGATTCAGGATGGCGAGGCCAAATCATCCGGCGACCTCACGGTCGTGAACGAAAAGCTCGCTTTCGCACTCGCGGTCTCCTCGCCGGTTCCCTATGGCGTACCGCGCGGCGCGATCATCGACGTGGCGCCGGTAGTGGGCGGAGCGATCGGGCGCGATTGCGTGGTGTTCGCGGATTTCATTCCCAACGACTGGTCGGCCTGGCCCAATACCTATCAGCACATCCAGGTGCTCGAGCGCGGGCCCCGGCGAGCCGTGGTGAGAATCGTGCGCGACTGGGGCAAGGTGACGGTCACCAGCGTCTACACTCTCGAGTCGAACGCGGACGCCGTCGAGATTCAAACGACGATGCACAACGGCGGCGGCGCGGCGCTTCGCGATCTTTTGTCGGGGCTGACGCTGTGGCCCAAGGGAGGTTATTTTTTCGGCCTTCCGGGAATGACCGGAGCGGTGCAGGGCGGGATCGACGGGGCGCTCGCCGATCGCGTGGTCGCCTATGACGAACACTGGTCCGTCGCGCTGCACGCGCCGTACGCCGACCACATCTCCCATGGGTCGCTCGACTTGTACCAGCGGCATTCGCTGGCCCCGGGCGAAAACCGCACATTCACCGGCTGGCTGCAGGTGGGCTCGAGCGGGGACTTAAAGCCGGTCATCGCGGCCGAAATCGCGCGCCGGCATCTTAAGTCGGGAACCGTTCGCGGGGCCGTGACCGCGGTGGACGGTACGGTGGTGGAGGCGCCGGTGATCGTGATCGAAGCCCAAGGCAAACCCTACGCCTGGGTGCTGGGGCGCCATGGGCAGTACGAGCTGCGGCTGCCGGCCGGCGACTACACTCTCTACGCCACCGCCAAGAATTATTCACAGAGCGAGCGGAACCCCGTGCAGGTGCGGGCAGGGTCGGGAGCGATTCGCGACTTTCATGACCTGCAATTGCCGGGACGCATCCGCTTCACGGTGACCGATGCCCGCAACGGCCAGCCCTTGGATGCCCGCATCAGCATTGCGCAAGGCCAGCAGCCGCTCGTGGAGTTTCTCGGCCGCAAGACCTTCTTCACGGAGCTTCAGCCCAAGGGCCGGGTCGAAGTGCCGATTGCGCCGGGCCGGTATGTTTTCACGGTCTCGGCGGGCGGCGGATTTCTGGCGCAGAGACAAGAGGTCAGTATCGGCGTGAGCCCAGGCCAGGCCCAGTCGGTGAATTCGGCGGTGACCCCACTGTTCGATCCGCCCTCGCGGCAATGGTACTCCGCGGATTTGCACCATCACGCCGATCAGGCGGAGGCGGTGACTCCGCCCGCCGATTTGGCCCGCTCGCAGTTGGCGGCGGGGCTCGATCTCTTGTTCGTCAGCGATCACGATTCCATGGCGAACCACGCCGTCCTCAAGGCCATCGCCGATGGCCGCGGCATGGCGTTCATTCCGGGTATCGAGCTGTCGGCATCCTGGGGTCACTTCAATGCCTATCCCTTGCTGCCGAACCAGACACTGAATATCGACACGGCGACGGCGAGCATCGATGACATCATCAAGGAGGCGCGGCGCGAAGGGGCGACCGTGTTCCAGGTGAATCATCCGTTCATTCCATACGGCTACTTCACCAGCATCGGCGCCGGCGTGGCCCCGGGCGGATTCAATCCGGCGTTCGATCTGATTGAGATCAACGCGTCGGCCCCCGCGGACGACGGCAAGGTGCTGCAAACCCTGTGGAATTTCTGGAATGCGGGACATCGCTACTACCTGGCCGCGGGCACCGACACGCACGATGTGTGGCGCGACGAGTCCGGCTCCGTGCGCACCTTCGCCCACATCGAGGGCGCCGTCACGGCCACGGCGTTTGCGCAAGCCCTTAGAGGTGGCCACGCGTATGTGACCTTCGGGCCATTGGTGTTTCCGTCGGTGATGTTCGGCGACGAATTGAAGGTCAAGCCCGCGGCCCCCTTCGTGCTGGCTTTTGATTTGAAATCGGTCGACGGCCTTAAACAGGCCGAGCTGATCGGCGGCGGATCGGTGCTCAAGACGCAAAGCTTCGCCGGCGCGCCGCGCGAGCTTCACATCGACTTTCCGTTGAGCACCTCACGGGCGACCTGGTACGCCCTCATCGTCGAAGATGCCCGCGGCCACAAGGCCTACACGGACCCGATCTGGGTCGATGCCGTGGCCTCGCCCTTCGGTGCAGCGCCGGCTATGGGGCCGTAGTACGCTCAGTCATTGCATTTTTCTCATTACTTCATTATTGTGGAAGATATGAGAAAACGTGAATATCTTGGGCAGCTCGAACTCATGGTCCTGTTGGCGGTGATTCGTCCGGCCAATGACGCCTACGGGGTGCTCATCTCACGTGAAATTGCCGGCAAGAGCGGGCGCGAGGTCGCCCTGGCCAGCGTCTATGCCGCGCTCGAGCGCCTCGAGAACAAGGGTCTGGTGACGGCCACGCTCGGCGAACCCAGCGCCCTGCGCGGCGGCCGGGCGCGCACCTATTTCAAACCGACGGCGGCGGGGCTGAAGGAGGCGCGGGACGCTCATGAGACGCTGCTGCGGCTGGGGGCCGGGTTGTCGTCATGGCAGGGTGAAACCGCATGAGTGAACGCCTGCCGCCGAAACTGGCTTCGTGGCTGCTCAGGCACTGGGGCTCCGCCTTCCATAGTGAGTCCTTGGACGGGGATTTGTTCGAGCAATATCAGGAGGGCCGCAGCCGCGCCTGGTACTGGGGGCAGGTGGCCGCGGCGCTGCGGGTGGGCGCAGGGCGGTTTCTGCGGACCCTGCCGTGGAAGGGCACTGCTCGAGTTCTGTCCCGCGAACTCGCCGGAGCCGCCGCCGGCCTTGCGGTGCTGACCGTGGCGGACCGGGCGCGCCGCACGCACTCCTTCGCGGAGATGATGAGTCCGACCTTCCTTTGCACCCTTACTGTATTGATTGCTGTGGCGGCGGTCGGCTTGCTGACATGGGTATTGGCGACCCGGCGGCAGGGGCGGGGCGCGATCAGCGTCTTGATGCTGGCGTTCGGCGTGATTGCGCTCTCGGCCGGAACTCTCACCTGGGCAAGCGCCGCTTGCGCCTGCCAGCTTCACTGAGGGCGATCCATGGATCTCGCCGGAATATTCACGCTGCTGCTGGCCGCTACCGGCCTGATCCTGTTGGCCGACCGGGCGCTATTCAAGGAGCGGCGGCAACGCGTTGCCGCGGGCTTCATCGCCCCGGAGCCGCCGCTCGTCTACTACGCCCGCTCGTTCTTTCCCGTCGTTTTGATCGCACTGCTGATTCGATCGTTCGTGTTCGAGCCGTTTCGAATACCGTCTGCTTCGATGATGCCGGGTTTGGTCGACGGAGATTTCATTCTGGTCGACAAGTTTTCCTACGGATTGCGGCTGCCGCTGATCAACGTCAAGATCGTGCCGCTCGGCGCGCCGCAGCGCGGCGATGTCATCGTGTTTCGACTGCCGTCGAATCCCTCCGTCCACTTCGTCAAGCGGCTGATCGGATTGCCCGGAGACCACATCGTCGTGCGCAACAACCGGATCAGCGTCAACGGCGCGCCGGTCCCGATCCGACCCGACGGCAGCTATTCGGGCCGCTACGGCTTCGACGGCGCCGCGCTGGCGCTCGAGGAATTCGGTGCAAGTCGCCATGTCGTGATGTTCGCGCCGGACCGATACGCCACGGATTTCGATGCCGTGGTGCCCGCGGGCAGCTACTTCTTCATGGGCGACAACCGCAACGACAGCGAGGACAGCCGGTTCCCCATCGTGGGATTCGTCCCCGATCAGTACCTCGTCGGGCGGGCGGTGCGAATCCTGGCGAACTGGCAAATTCCGGGCCTGCCGGACTGGCGCCGCATCGGCATGAAAATTCGCTGAAGCTCAGGACGTCCCCGGCTGTCGAGCGGCGCGGGTCAGTGCTCCCAGTG
>JBARBX010000181.1:0-5729 GCA_049793535.1 Steroidobacteraceae bacterium
GGTTGAAGAGCAGTTGCAGCACGGAAAACCAAGCGTCCGCCACCACACTTATGATGACCAACGCCAAGCAATGAGCGACGGCCGTACGGACTGTTGCAGCGGGGAATAAGGGGAATCGCCGTGCCAGACTGATCACCAGCGGTGTCGCCAGCGCCCAGGGCAACCAGGACACCAGCTCCGTTCCAAACACGAGCCACGCGTGTTGTTTGCCCAGCGCGTGCATAAAAATCACGGTTTGACTTGCGTCTAATAATCCGCCCGCGCACCACAGCGCGGCAATCCAGAGCCCGGAGATCGAGCGCACAGCAGCGGGGTTCTCGGTCATCGCGGTCACTGTACGCCAAGAATTCCATGCCAGGCTCCCAAATGCAACGAATCGCCGGCCCGGTGCAATGAGCGGTGTTCGGTGCGCTGCATGGTTGCACCTAGACTTAAGCTCGAGCTTTTCGCAACTTGGACGATGGGATTTTCCAGCAATGACAGGAGCCAAAGGTTTTCGCGTTGCTGGCATTAGAGGCCTTGCATGCACGTTGATGATCGTAATTTCAATAGCCAGTGCGGTTCGCGCTCAACATGCCTCGGACGATCCCGTGGCTTCGGCCAACGACAGCTTCGGGCTCACTCTCGGATTGGAAAGCGTCGGACTCTATAACCCGGGTTTCGTTCGCGGCTTTAGTCCTCAAGTGGCCGGGAATGTGCGCATCGACGGATTGTTTTTCGATCAGCAAGGGTCTCTTTCTAATCGCGTGGTTGAAGGCTCGACCATTCGCATCGGCGTGAGCGAAATCGGCTATGCATTTCCGGCGCCGACCGGCATTGTGGACTATGACCTAAGACATGCAGGCAATGGCACACCGAGCGCCACGATCGTCGCCAGCGCGGGCCCCTTTGAGGCTCGCGGCCTCAGCATTGATGGCAATCTGCCGCTCATCTCACGCGAGCTGCAAGTGCCCTTAGGGCTAAGCTATCAACAGAGCACGCAAACACCGTACGGCTCGAATCCTGGCTACACATCATCCGTGTTGAATGTTGGTGCGACGCCGCAGTGGAAACCCAATGATGGCGTAACGGTTCGGGGAATATTCGATTGGACCGAGATCTCGCATGCGAAGACCCTGCCCATCGTGACTACCGACGGCGACTATCAGCCCCCGCAAACCCCGCGTGGCTATTATGGCCAAAATTGGGCCGAGGGCCGGACTCTTTCAGAGAATTTCGGTGCAACCGTCATTGCGCAACTGAGCGAGGATTGGTCGTTGGCAACCGGTATTTTTAGATCCGTCGCTGACAATCCGGTCGGCTACGCAGATCTATACCTCAATACCCGGCCGAACGGCTTCGCCGAACAATTTGTCGTTGGCTATCCCGACCAATCGACTGCATCGACATCCGGCGAAGCTCGTCTCACGGGTCGCTTCACCGCAGGCTCATGGCGTCAAGACATCGTTTTACTGGCTCGCGGCCGCGACACCCGGGCGCTCTATGGTGGTTCCGATGTAGTCGATGTCGGCGCGGCACAGATTGATCAAGGCATTCAAGTGGCCGAGCCAAGCTTCACATATGGCGCACGAACCGACGATCGCACCGAACTCTGGAGCACAGGGATCGCTTACCGGTCACAGTGGCAAGGACGGGGCGATTTCGCCTTCGGCCTGCAGCAGGAGAACTACACGAAAGATGTCACCTCCCCCACTCTATCTGAGGCACACCTCACGGATCGTCCGTTCCGCGGCTACGCGACGGTCGCCTTGGCGCTGACGGACCGAGCCACCGCTTATGCGGGCTACACCCAAGGACTGGAGGATTCCGGCGTAGTGCCGAGTAGCGCCAAGAATCGCGGCGCCATTCTGCCCGATGCGCGCACCTGGCAAGCGGACACCGGCATTCGATTCCTGGTGAGTCCGCAGGTAAAGCTGATTGCGGGCGTCTTCGAAATAGAGAAACCCTATTTCAATTTCGACACCAACAATGTCGATCGCGCCCTCGGATTGCAACGTGCCACGGGTCTGGAACTATCCGCATCGGGCGCGGTGACCCACAATTTCAAAATCGCGGCCGCCGTGCTCTGGGGTGAGGTGAAGGTCACAGGCCCGAATCTTGAAGCCGAAGGAGTGGGTCCGATCGCATTGAACCAAGCCCGCTTCACCTCGACAATCAACGCCAGCTACACATTCCCCCAGCCGGCGTTGTCCGCCGACGTGTCGGTGCTTCACTTCGGGCCCTATCCGGCCAGCATTGATGATGTTGCACAGGCCTCGTCCGGAACGCTGATAGCCTTGGGAGGTCGATATCGATTTAGGATACTGGGAGCCCCTGCAACTGTTCGTGTACAAGTCCAAAATCTGACCAATGCGTACTTTTGGAACTTGAGCTTCAGCGGTCCCCAATTCACTCAATATCAGCCGCGCGCTGTATTCGGCTATCTAACAACCGATTTCTAATGAGCGCTTCGAGTCTGACGCGGGCTTGTTCCAGGCATATCCGGCAAGCGGCGTCTTCACAATCCTGGGCTGCTATGCATGAGTCCGCCGTCGACAAAGACCGTGGTGGCCGTCATGTAACTCGCCCCGTCGCCGGCGAGGAATGCGACCACGCCGGCAATTTCTTCCGGCTTCGCCATGCGCCCGAGCGGGATGGCGTTGTCCAGTTTCTCCAGTAACGCGGGATTCGCCATCGTTGAAGTGTTGATCGGCGTCGCCACCGCACCTGGACCCACGCCCACCACCAGAATGTTGTGCGGCGCCAGTTCCACGCCTGCCGTGCGCGTCAACATTCGCATGCCGCCTTTCGCGAGACAGTATGCGGTGTTGCCCGGCATTGGCCAATCTTCATGTACCGATGTGATATTGATGATCCGCCCCCCGCCACCTTGCTTGATCATCTGCTGCGCCGCGAACTGGGTGCCAAAGAACGCGCTCTTGAGATTGATGGCCAGAACCCGGTCGTATTGCTGCTCGGTTGTGTCGAGTACGGATGTACGCGTCTCCACCCCGGCGTTGTTGACCATGATGTCCACTCGGCCAAATTCCCCGATCGCGGCGGCGAATAGCATTTGCAGCTCGGCATATTGGCTCACATCCGCCTTCACTCCGATCACGCGGCCACCCAGCGCGTGAACCTTGGTTTCCAATTCCTCGGCGGCTTCCGGATGTGTCACGTAATCAATGACGATGTTCGCGCCCTGCTTGGCCAATTCCAAAACGATCGCCATGCCGATACCACTGTTGCCGCCTGTCACGATGGCGACTTTGTCTTTCAAACTCATGATGCGTCTCTCCCTTTAACCGCTGCCGAACGGTTTCGCGTGATTTCCAGCGACAATCCGCACATCGCCAGCGCCACGACGGCTGTTCCGCCGTAAACGTCGTTCAAGCGTATGCCCGCCCACAATTGCAATGGACCTACACCAAAGGCTGCAATGCCATAGCCGAGCTGGTAAAAGGCGATCAATCCGCCGGCCACCGAGGCGGCGATGCCAGTCAGTGCCCTCTGGCCAAAGCTGATCGAGAGCGGCAGAAGCGCCGAACAACCCAGCCCCGCCAGCGCGAAGGTCGCTATGCCGAGCGCTGTCGCCGTTTTAGGCGCCAACGCGCTCGCAATCAGCGCGGCGGTCACGACGAATGGCAATACCCGATATACCAGCGCTTCGGGAAGCCGGTTTTCAAGTGCGGCGAACAGGATGCGTCCGGCCGTGACCATGCCCCAGAACATCGTCAGGGCCAGCGACGCGAGCGCCGGGCTCGCCGCGAGATGTTCCTTCATGTAGAGCGCCGCCCAATTGCCGTTCATCGTTTCACACACTCCGTAGAGCAGTGCAAAGGCGGCAAAAATCCAAAACCGCGTCGGAATCGAGGTCTTCACCTGCGGTGGCAACGCATTGCCCGCCGCGCCTCGCTCATTCAGCGGGTGGTTCATGCTAAAAATCAACAATGCCAGAATCAGCCCGCCCACCATCACAGGCAATCCCCACCAGATTCCCAGCCCGATGAACAGTGCGACGAATGCGGGCGCCAGCGCCGTTCCGAGACCGAGCACTGCGTTCAGTGCCAACACCGCCTTGTCCACGTTTTGCGGGAAGAACGCCGCCGCCAAGGTATTCAACGCCGGCACCGTGAAACCAAACCCGATCCCCAGGCAGGTGGTGGCCAGTAGGATTATTCCGTACGCCACGCCATGTTGCTCCATCGAGAACCGGCTAACCACCAGCAGCGCCATCGCCAACAGATTGGCAATTAGCCCCAGCCTATAGAGGCGCTTGGCGCCCAGCCGCCTTCTCAACGCCGCGCCCAGCAGCGATGCAACGATCGCCATGAGGGCCTGCGGCACAAACATGCCGCCATACTGCGTATTCGACAATCCATAGCCGCCGGGACTCGTAAACACTACGCTCGCCGCTGGAAACGTCACCAAGGCCACTCCCTGGATCACTCCGGCGACATACACGGCCAATACCTCGCTGCGACTCGCCATGAATTCATTGCAGCCGTTGCAATAGATGGTCGGCCACTCGCAATGCATTGGCGATGGCTGTCAAGGAAGGATTCACGGCGCCGATGCTGGGAAAGAAGCTCGTATCCACCACGTAGAGATTGTCCAGGTCATGCGCCTTGCAGTTCACATCCAGCACGGAGGTTTGCGGATTCGTCCCGAAACGGCAGGTGCCCGCTTGATGGGCCACCCCCGCGAGGGGGATGTGCCTCCCAAGGTAAAGAGTGTTTGGAATCAGATGCGGGTGCATCTCCATCTGTTCCAGCATGGATTGCAATTTCTGCCGCAACCGCTCGATCGGTTCCTGGTTGGTGAATTCGTAGTGCAGGTGGATCTCGCCTCGGGCATTGAGCGTCACGCGATTTTGCGGCAGCGGCAAATCTTCCCCGGTGAGCCAGAAATCCACTGAATGTCTGGCCATTTGTTCGAGCGTAAAACCCGGCGCGAATGACGGCGAGTCGGCCCGGAACATCGGTCCTTTCGACTTGCCAAGCATCTGGATGTTTCCCAGCCTAAATTCATAGTCGGGGGCGTCAAGGTAGAAATCGTTGATCGTCAGCGTCTTTTGAAAAATCGTCGGGTTCTCGCGCCTCGACAGCGCCACCAGCGCCATCGCGTTGTGAAACATGTAATGACGGCCGACCATATCCGATCCGTTCGCCAATCCGCGGGGATGCCGGTCGTTGCCTGACATCAACAGCAATCGCGCGCTGTTCGCCGCACCGCAGGACACCACCACAATATCGCCGCTGTATTCCTCCATTTCGCCGGCGCGCTCAACGATGACCTTCGTGACTTCACGACCGCTCGCGCCGGTCTCCAGCCGTTGGGCGTGAGCACCGGTCAACAGGGTCACGTTCGGATATTGCAACGCCGGGCGCACCGTGATGACTTCGGCGTCCGCCTTGGCATGAACCAGACAGGGAAATCCATCGCAGGTATCGCAGCGGATACAGCGGCTATGCGCTGTATCCGCCTCGTTCAACAGAACCGCGGTCGGCGCGAACGACGGATGATAGCCCGCGCGCTTCAAACCGTCGGCGAGTTCCTGGATGCGCGGCTCGTGCGAGACAGGCGGATAGGGATAGGGCGCGCTCGCGGGCGGGTCCGTCGGATCATCGCCGCGTCGGCCGTGGACGTTGAAGAGCTTCTCCGCCTCGGTGTAATAAGGCTCGAACTCCTCGTAGCCCACCGGCCAGTCCGACGTCATGCCATCGGCGGTGCGGTGCGCGGTGAAATCC
>JBARBX010000182.1:0-3472 GCA_049793535.1 Steroidobacteraceae bacterium
GAAGCGGGCCGCGAACCGGCACTGCTGCTGCGGCGTGATGGGCTGGCCGCGAAAGAACAGAATCTGATGCTCGACCAGCAACTCGCCGAGGCGGTCGACGGACTCCTGCGTCAGCTCATCGGCAAGGTTGACGCCCTCGACGATGGCGCCGAGGGCGGGGGTGAGTCGCGAAACGGTGATGGTCATGGTGGCGAGTATGGTAACGGATGTTTGCCCGGGTTGTAGCCTCCGGCCACTCGAATGTCATACATCGGAAATTCGCATCCGCGCCCTCCCCATCGCACCGTCCCGCGCCGAGTGCTAGTATTCGACCGCTGACGTCTCGACCTCCTGCAGCTAGAACCAACAATCAACCGATGTGGGGTTACCGTGAGAGTTACAAGAATGCTGGGCTTTGGACCCGCGCCCTATTTGGCCGCGATGCTGATAATGCTTTCCGCCGTTGTGCTGGCCCAGGCACCTCCTGCGGCGGCTCCTCCCATGACCAACGACGACGTCGTCAAGATGGCGAAGTTGGGTTTCGGCGACGATGTCGTCGAGGCAAAGATCAACCAGGCGGGTGCCGTGAATTTCAAGCTTGAGGTCGACGATCTGTCCAAGCTGAAGTCCGCCGGCGTTTCCCAGGCCGTCATCTCGGCGATGCTGAGACGCTCCTCCATGCCTTCCATGGCCGGAGGTGCCCCGGGTTCGCAATATCCCGCGCCCGGCGGCATGCCGGTGTATTCAGATATCGGCAGGGTAAAGTTGCTCACCTCGGACAATGGGAGCTTCGATCTGCGCGCCATCGGCGGATCCATGAGCACAACGTTTGCCTACGTCACGACGTTGATGTACGCCAATTTCCCCGGCGAGAAGGCCGATGTACGGATCCACGACAAGAGACCCACACTGCTGATCAAGTCCCCGAACAGCCCCAAGGGACACTTCTACCTGGTGTCAGCCGAAGTAGACAGCAAAAATGCAGTACGCTCGGTGAAAATGGGCAACTCCCATTTCTTTGGCGCCAAGAACTTGGGCGCCCCCGATTCCGACAATCAGATAGCGTACGACGCCGTCGCTGAAGGCCCGGACACCTGGCGGCTGACGCCGACCAAGGATCTTCGCGCGGGTGAGTACGGTTTGTGGCAGTCCATGGGGCAGATGTACGATTTCGCGGTCGACCTCTGAGCATAACCCGAGTCTATGGTGCCCTCGCCCGGACTCGAACCGGGATGGCTGTTAACCGACGGATTTTAAGTCCGTTGCGTCTACCGATTCCGCCACGAGGGCTTGTGCGGAAAGTCTAGCAGCTTGGGCAGTCGCTTACAGCGCGAGGCGTTCCGGAGCCGGCACGCACCAGATGTCGATTGGACAGCGTCGTCCGCGCAACTCGAATTGCGGCAATTGCAGGAACGGCGCCGCGCCGGCGGCCGGCACCGCGGCCCTGCTCGCGCCGGCATCCCGCGCCGCTTCAACCCCGTTTCCCGCTGCCTGCACATCGCTGTCGAGGGCCGCAGCCACCGTACAGGAGAACAACACTTCGCCGGCTCGCGCCCTGCTGCAAAGTCGCGCGGCCACATTGACCGTATCGCCCACCAGCGTGGTGGTCTTGCGGCGAGGCGGCCCAAGCACGCCGACAGCGACCTCGCCCGAATGCAGTCCCACCCCGATTCCGGCGTCGATTTCGAGTTCGCTGCGCCAGCGCGCCGCAATCGGTGCGAACTCCTTGAGCATGGCATGGCCGGCGGCGAGCGCCTCGCGAGCCCCGTTGCCGCTCTCCTCGGCGACGCCGAACCCTGCCATCATTCCATCGCCGGCCAAGTGAAATACCGTGCCGCCGTATCTTTCAGTCGCGGCGGCGAGGGTCCGCTGAAACTCATCCAGGAGCGGCAGCACCCGAGATGCCGACAGACGCTCGGCCATTCCGGTGTAACCGCGAAGGTCTGCGAACAGCACCGTGGCAACAGTGATGCGCACAGCGGCAGGCCGTTCTGCTCGTCGTGGAGTGCTCACTCGAGCGAAAGCGCCGGGTGATGGTGGTTGCCGTCTTCCGCGGCCTGGTTACTCATAAGCTTCAATCCTACACTCTCTGCCCGCGCTTTGGCGAGATTGCGCCATCCGCGGTAAAATCGGAATTCGCGGCGAGTCGCGGCGTTTCGCAAGGTGCGTCCGCTCATGCTCATTCGACTTCTCGGTCTGGCGGCGATCCTTTATGGGGGCAGCGCTTGTGCGGCCTCGCAGGTTGCTCCCGGAATCTATCTCATCGACGGCGGGTTCACTCCGAACCGCCAACCGGACGGCAACAGCATCGTCATCGCGGCGCCAAAGGGCTTCATCGTCTTCGACACCGGTCGGCACCGGGAACATGCGCAGGAAATTCTCGATTTCGCCAGGGCGCAAGACCGGCCGATCGCCGCCATCATCAATTCGCACTGGCACTTGGATCACGTCGGCGGCAATCCGGTGCTGCGCGCGGCCTTCCCCGGCATCCGTGTCTATGCAAGCTCCGCAATCTACGCCGCGCGCCGGGGATTCCTGGCCAACTACCGCGCGCAATTGATGACGCGGCTCGCCGCCACCAAGGACCCCGACGCCGAGAGCGCCATGCGCGCGGAGGTGGCGCTCATCGACCAGGGGGCGGCGCTCGGCCCTACTGACGTCGTTTCGAAATCAAGTCGAGAGAGCATCGCCGGCCGAGAATTGCAGATGCACCTGGAATCGCATGCAGTCACGGCCGGCGACGTATGGGTGTTCGATCCCGGCACACGTGTGCTGCTGGCGGGCGACCTGGTCACGCTGCCGGCCCCGTTCTTCGAGAGCGCCTGTCCGTCGGGTTGGCGCACGGCGCTGTCGCACCTGTCGAAGGAGCCGTTCGAGTGGCTGGTACCCGGCCACGGCGCGCCCATGCACAAGCGGGAATTTACCGTCTACCAGAAGGCATTTTCCGATCTGCTCGACTGCGCGGCCGGCAAGCAGAAGAGATTCGCGTGTATCGACCGCTGGATCGACGATGCCGCGGTCCTCATCCCCTCAGAGCAGGTGAGCTACGCGAGGACCCTCATCGGCTACTACGTCGACAATTACCTGCGCCATCCCACCGCGCGCATCCGCGGCTTCTGCACCACGCCTTAGAAGGGGTAGTTGAGTCCCGTGAATGCGGCGACCCCTTCGCTGCCATAGCCGATGTCGACATACCCCACCACGAAGGGCCGGGCCACCCCGCGGAATCCCACACCGTAGACATGATGGAGTTGATCGAGCGGGAACGTACCGTTGCGGGCAAACACTCTGCCGACATCGATGAAGGGGGTCAGTTCCAGATCCACACTGCTGCTGGCGGCAGCAAAGGTCGCAAGCTTGCGGCGCAGTTCCACGCTGCTGGAGAAGGAATCGCGATCGTAGAACCGGCCGTCGCCGAAACCGCGCAACGGCTGTTGTCCACCCACCACGCTTTCATCCCCCCCGACGCTGCTGAGCGCCCAGAACGGTACGC
>JBARBX010000183.1:0-10200 GCA_049793535.1 Steroidobacteraceae bacterium
GAGCAAGCCGGGACGGGGGGCCGTCACCCAATATCCGCCGCGAGTCGCGGGCTCCGCCGAGATTCCCGCGCACTTGCGCCGTGCCGCGGCGCCGGCGCTGCCCGAGGTCTCGGAGCTGCAGGTGGTACGTCATTTCACCCGTCTTTCGCAGATGAATTTCTCCATCGACACGCATTTCTATCCTCTCGGCTCGTGCACCATGATGTACAACCCGAAGGCCTGCAACACCTTCGCCATGCTGCCGGAATTCCTGGGGAGGCACCCGCTCGGCCCCGAGCCGCAAGGATTCATGGCTTGTATGTACGAGCTGCAGGAGATGCTGCGGGAGATCACCGGCATGCAGGCCGTGAGCCTCACGCCGATGGCGGGTGCGCAGGGCGAGTTCGCGGGGGTCGCCATGATTCGCGCCTACCATCGCGCGCGCAACGATTTGGGGCGCACCGAAATCATCGTGCCGCAGGCGGCGCACGGGACCAATCCCGCCACCGCCGCGATGTGCGGTTGTACGGTGAAGGAGATTCCCTGCGATGCGAACGGCGACGTCGACGTCGATGCGCTGAAAGCCGCAGTGGGCCCGGCGACCGCCGGCATCATGCTGACGAATCCCTCCACCTTGGGGGTGTTCGAGCACAAGATTGCCGAAGTCGCGCGCATCGTGCATGAAGCCGGCGGACTTCTGTACTACGACGGCGCCAATCTCAACGCCATCCTGGGCAAGGTTCGCCCGGGAGACATGGGTTTCGACGTCATCCACATGAATCTGCACAAAACTTTCTCGACCCCGCATGGCGGAGGCGGCCCCGGTTCCGGGGCGGTCGGCGTCGGCGCGCGCCTGCGGCCATTTTTGCCGCTGCCGATCGTCGGCAAGGAAGGAGCGAGGTTCCGGTGGTTGACCGAGCGCGATCTGCCGCAGTCCATCGGCCGGCTGTCGGGGTTCATGGGCAATGCCGGCGTGAATCTGCGCGCCTACGTCTATATGCGGCTGCTCGGCCGCGAGGGCATGGTGCGGGTGGCGGAATTCGCGGCGCTCAATGCGAACTACCTGATGAAGCGGTTGCAGGCGGCGGGGTTCGAGGCGGCGTATCCCATGCGTCGCGCCAGCCACGAATTCATCATCACCTTGACGCGCGAAAACCGGCTCTACCAGGTCACCGCCATGGACGTGGCGAAGCGATTGCTCGACTATGGGTTTCACGCGCCGACCACGTATTTCCCCTTGCTGGTGCCCGAATGCCTGTTGATCGAGCCCACCGAGACGGAAACCAAGGAGGAACTCGATCATTTTTGTGACGCGATGATCGCGATCCGGCGCGAAATGGAGCAAGAGCCCGAGAAACTCTCATCGGCTCCGCATACAATGCCCGTGCGGCGGCTCGATGACGTACGCGCAGCGAAACAATTGGACGTGGCATGGAAACCCGCCGCTTGAATGAGCGATAGAATCAAACCGACCGGAATCACGCGGCTGCTGCGTGCCTTCGGCTATTCTTTCCAAGGATTTCGCTACACCTGGCGGGAAGAGGCGGCGTTTCGCCAGGAAGTGGCCTTGTCGCTACTGGTCGTTCCCGTCGGCTTGTACCTCGGCCGTTCGGGCGTCGAGCGCGCCCTGCTGGTCAGTCCCATGCTGCTCATCCTGGTCGTGGAGATTCTCAACAGCGCGGTCGAGGCGGTGGTCGATCGTTCCGGTACCGAGCGTCACCCCCTCGCGGGCATGGCCAAGGACATGGGCTCCGCCGCCGTGATGCTGAGCTTCGCGCTGCTAGGAACCGTATGGTTCCTCATATTGTCCGATCACGGGCACTGATCAATTTAACCCCTAGGACTGGCATGCTCCGTAGCGCAATGTTTCTGTCGGCATTGGTGTTGTCCGCGTCCCGGGTGATCGCGGCCGCGCACCCCGTCCCCGCGCCCGGCATTCCGAGCTCGCCCGCCAATTGGGCCCAGACCCTGGAGAGAATCGCCAGCGGCGTCGTCACCATTCAAATCGACTGTCCGCGCGCCTTCGACACCGAATGGAACACGACGGCCCAGGCCACCGGCTTCGTCATCGACGCGAAGCGCGGTCTCATCCTGACCAACCGGCATGTGGTGACGCCGGGACCGGTGACCGCGCAGGCCATCTTCTTGAACCGCGAGGAGGTGCAGCTATACCCCGTGTATCGCGACCCCATCCACGACTTCGGCATCTATCGCTACGACCCTGCGAAACTTAAATTCATCCAGCCCGCCGAATTGCCGCTGTATCCGGCGGGGGCGGTCATCGGCCGGGAAATTCGCGTGGTGGGCAACGACGCCGGCGAGCAGCTCTCGATCCTGGCCGGCACCCTGGCGCGCCTGGATCGAGAGGCGCCGGAATACGGCTACGGCAAGTACAACGATTTCAACACGTTTTACTATCAAGCCGCCTCCAGCACTTCCGGTGGTTCCTCCGGGTCGCCGGTCATCGACATCGAGGGTCGGGTGGTGGCGCTGAACGCCGGCGGTGCGACGGGCGCCGCCTCGAGTTTCTATCTGCCGCTCACGGCCGTGACGCGCGCCCTCAAGTACATCGAGGCCGGTAAGCCCGTGCCGCGCGGGACATTGGAAACCGTGTTCAAGTACACGCCCTACGATGAGCTGCGGCGGCTGGGGCTGGATCCCGACACCGAAGCGCACATGCGCAGAGCCTTCCCGAAGTTGACCGGCATGCTGGTCGCGGACGACGTACAGCCGGGGTCGGGCGCGGACGGAGTGCTCGTGCCCGGCGACATTCTCGTGGCCATCGACGGCAAGCCCATCCCCGAGTTTTTCTCGCTCGAGGACATGCTCGACTCTCACGTCGGACAGCAGATCAGCGTCGAAGTGCGTCGCGGCCGCGAAACTCTTCGGCATGCGCTCACCGTGCAATCCTTGAGTGCGATCACGGCCGACGAATACATCGAGTTCGGCGAAGCGGTGGTGCATACGCTCTCCTATCAGCAGGCACGGCATTTCAATCTGCCCATCCGAGGGGTGTATGTCGCAAACCCCGGCTATGTGTTCGGCAGCGCCGGCATCCCGCGCGCCGCGCTGATCAGCTCCTTCAACGGCAAGAAGGTCGAGAACCTCGCGGACTTCGAATCCGCGCTGGCGGACCTCGCCGATGGTGCGAGCGCGCCCGTGCGATATGTGACTCTGGAAGATCCGCGCGCACCGCAGCTCAAGGTCATCCGCATGGACCGGCGCTGGTTCCCGGCGCGCAAGTGCAAGCGGGACGACGTTCTCGGCACCTGGCCCTGTGTCGGCATCAGCCCCGGACCCGCGCCGAGCGCCGTGAAACCCGCCTCGACCCAGTTTGCCAAGACCGGCGATGCGCGCATCGATCGACTGGCGCCGTCGCTGGTCATGGTGAACTTCGACATGCCGTACTCGGTGTCGGGTGTCACCGAAAAGAACTACCACGGTACGGGCGTCATCGTGGACGCCGAGCGGGGTCTGGTCGCGATCGACCGCAACACCGTACCCATCGCCATGGGCGATGTGCGAATCACATTCGCCGGCACGGTCGAGGTGCCGGGCAAGGTCGTGTTCATTCATCCGCTGCACAATCTGGCGGTGGTGTCCTACGACCCGAAATCCATAGGGACGACGCCGGTGCGCGCGGCGACCCTGCTCACCAAACCCTTGGGCGCCGGGGACGATGTGTGGGTGGTGGGCATGCGCGGCGATTCCAAGATCCTGTCGCAGAAGACCCAGATATCGAGCGTCGACGTGGTGTCGTTTCCGCTGTCGCGCACCTTGCGCTTTCGCGACAGCAACCTGGAGGCCGTGAGCCTCATCAATCCCCCGGGCGACTATGACGGCGTGCTGTCGGACGACAAGGGTAATGTGCTCGCGCTTTGGTCGAGTTTCGCGTTCGAGTCGCAGCGCGAGCTCGAACAGGTCAATCGCGGCATGCCGGCGGAGTTGGTGTCGGAGATGCTGGGCGTGGTGGCCGATGGCAAACCGCTATATTCCTTCGAGGCCGAATTCGACGTGCAGTCATTGGCGGGCGCGCGGGAGCTCGGGTTGCCGGACGAGTGGGTGAAGCGCTTCGAGGAGCACAACCCGCAGCGCCGGCAGGTGCTCGGCATCGACCGTTTGGTGGCCGGCTCTTCCGCCGCAACCCTGCTCGAGCCGGGCGATCTGCTGCTCGCCATCGACGGCAAGGTGGTCAATCGATTCCGCGAGGTCGAGCGGGCGGTGCAGAAACCTGAGATCAAGGTGAGCGTCTGGCGCGACGGCGCCGAAAAGACCCTGCAGATGAAAACCGTGCCCTTGGACGGCCGGGGCATCGACCGCGTGCTGATCTGGGCCGGCGCGACGCTGCAGGCCCCCCACCGCGCCATGGCCGCGCAGCGCGGCATCGCCCCCTACGGCGTGTTCGTATCGTTCTTTTTCTACGGCTCGCCGGCCACGCATTACGGACTGTATGCGGGGCGGCGCATCACCGAGGTGGACGGCCAGCCCACCGCCGATCTCGATGCCTTCATCAAGGCGGTCGGCGGCAAGCCGGATCGGGCATCACTGCGCTTGAAGACGGTGAGCTGGAACGGCCAGACGGATGTGATCACTCTGAAGCTGGACAAACACTACTGGCCGGCCTATGAGCTCAACCGGCAAAAAGATGGCAGTTGGATCCGCACGGCGCTCGATCCGCCGGAGGTGACGGCGGCGCTGGCGCGTTGACTGCCCGGACCGGAGCCCACTCCCACTCCGGTCCGGGAATTGATTTCACCGAATTGACTTCATCGCCGATCGTCGCCGCCGTCTTCGGGAGCGAACGCCACCCCTCGAAACACTTCCCCAGCCTTGGCTCTGCGAAGGGTCACGAAGCGGCCCAGCCACGCGTCATACTTGCCATCGCTCGCGGGCGGAGTGGTGGCATCCAGCCGGTCGGTGACTTTCACCAACAGGTTCGGATCGGCTCCCTGATCCCCGCTGGTGCTGACCGTTGAAGTCACGGCATAAATGCTCACAAGCCCGTCGCGCCCGACGTGCCCCGTGATGTTGCGGCAGCCGTCAGTGGCCGGATCGAAGGACGCCGGGTAGTCGGGTACGCTGTACGGAACCCCGATATTCAAGCCATTCTGTAAAACGTAGTCCATGTGCCAGGCGCCGTTCACCAGGCTCCATTTCTGCACCCCGGCGGTGGCCAGGGTCGGCGCGTCCGCGACATTTCCATTCACCGCGGGACTGACCAGCGTTCCGTCACCCTCGTCGCAGACGTACAAGGTCTTGTCGTTCGCGAACCAGATCCCGAACGGAAATGCCACGGGGGTCGTGGCGCCGGTCGAGGAGACGCCGCTGGCCAGGGTATTGGGAAACCCTGGCAGGATGGTGATCGGCAGCGCCGCGAGCGCCGTGGTGTCGCCGCTGGGCAGGACGCCCGCGTTACCCACCTGATAAACCGTGTTGATGCCGTTACCGCCGCTGCCCTTGGTCACGTACAGGGTGTTGTTGAAGATGGTCACGCCACGGAAATTGTTGTCCTTGCCGGCCTTGTCCGCCGCGTAGGGCAGACCGGTGGAGGGCTCGATGACTTGGCTGATCTCGAAATCGCCGATTTTCGCGATGTTCGGCGGCACCGGCGGCGCCTGACCCGGAACGAGCAACTCGGCGCCGGTGGCGTTGATGAGTTCCTGGCCGACGGTGGTCGTAGTGGTCTGCTTCTTGGAGAGGTTGCCGCTGTTGTCATTGCCGACCAGGTAGTAGAGGCCATCGCTGCCCTTGATGGCGCCGCGGCCATTGTCCCCGCTGTAGGCGTTGCCCTCCGTGATCTTGAGGTGGCCATGGGAGTCCACTTCGGCGACCGAGCGATAGTTCTGGCCGACCGAGGCGTTGGTCGGGTCGATGAGGCCCGGTGTGTTGTCATTGGAGACATCGAAGACGTTCACCGCGGTGGGGAATTCCGTATCGCCGCGGTAACCCATGAAGGTGATCGATTTACCGTCCACGGAGCGGTTCACGGCCAATTCAGATTTTGAACTGAAGCTGGTCACGATCTGATCCGTCGGGATCGCCAATGTGTCGAGCAGATGGCCGTCGGTGGTCAGGTTGTCGAGAAAGATCGGCGAAGTAATGCCGAATTCGCCATCGGCCGCAGCATTGTTGAATACGGTTGGGAACGTGCCGTCGGCAACCGCCGTGCTGCAGGTCACGGTCACGGGCGTGGTGCCGCCGGCCACCAGCGGGACGTTGACCGTGCCGGCCACGCAGCCGGGCGGCAGTACCGTAACACCGGGTACCAGCAGGGAGGGCGTCCCCACATAGACGCTGCGGCTGAGCACCAGGGTATCGGGCCTGAAATTGAATCCGCCGAAGCGACCGTCGTCCGCCCGAGCCCCGCCGGCGAGGGCAACGGCCGCAGCCAATGCAAGTGATGCTCTATTCACGCGATTTCTCCTCGAATATTTGATTTGGCACGGGCATCGCCCGCAAATTGACGTTTGCGGAATCGATGCTAATCCGGCTTTGTGAAAGCTAGATGAAGCCGGATTGGGCCCGGGCGAGCGCCGAACTCCGGCCGATCACAGCTCGATGGGGGACCCGTGCGGCGTGCGTTCAGCGGCCTCCGCCCACGCGCGCCCGCAGTGCGCGAGCTCATCGGCGGACGCGGCGCCTTTGAGCGCGACCAGGCTCTCGAGCGCCCGTAGCCAGTGCTGGTAGTAGGTGTCGCCGAGATCGGCGTCGCCGCGTGCCTGGGCCGCGTTGATTTCTCGCGACAGCGCCTCGGCCCATTCCGGCCACGTGAACAAGCTGCGCTCGTGAAGCTGCAACGTCAGGGCGAAGGCCTTGGCTTCCCAGGGTTCCTTGAACACATCCCTCATCCCGGCTCCAGGTAGGGCTCCCAGGCATCCACCGAGACGGTCAGTCCCCGGCGCGGCCGCTCTGCGCCCCAAAGTTCCCGCTCATCGAACGCCACGGTATACAGCCACTGCGGCTGCTCGCCGAGACCCTGAGCATGGGTATCGGGGAACACGTGGGTGCCGTGGATTCGCTCGACGACCCCGCACTTGCCGCGCGCATAGCCTGGCAGGCGAGTGTGATGCTGAGGTGCGGCGCTGATGGTTCGCACCCGCGCCCCGAGTGCGTAGCGAGCGGGACGGTTGGGCGCACGCGCGGTCGGGGCCCCTCGCGCCAGCACGGCGGCGACCTCGCCGGCGTGCAGTACGTTCGAAGTGGGGACGGCGGCGTGCAGCGCCCGGCCCTGGCCGATCTCGTCCGCTTGCGCGGCGCCGCTTCGATGCAGCAGTTTCTCCAGCCCCGCCAGCCAGACCTGGTAATAACTCAGCTCGCGATAGTGGGACAGCGTCTCGCGGGCGGCGCGGCTCTCGTCGATGTTCCACAAGCCGGTGGCGTTCATGGCGAGGGTCAGCGCCAAGACGCGCGGCTCCCAGCCGGCATGGAACAATTCACCCTCGGGTTCCGGACGCACCGGGTCGCGCAGGTCTTGGCCGCCGAGGTCGGCGTTCGAGTGATAGCTCATGCCGTGACGTCCGGGGCGGGAGTGATGCCGGGCGTGAGCGGCAACCCCGTCCCAATCATGGAATCCCGGGTTACGAGCTGCGCGAGCTCGGGTTCGGAGAGGTGCGAGGATCCCGCGGGGCGCTGCGGCAGCACGAGATAACGCACCTCGGCGGTCGAGTCCCATATGCGGATGCGCACGGTTTCGGGCAGGGACATGCCGAAGTCCTTGAGCACAGCGCGGGGATCTTGGACTACCCGTGCCCGATACGGCGCGCTCTTGTACCAGGTGGGCGGCAGTCCGAGGATGGGCCAGGGGTAGCAGCTGCACAGGGTGCACACCACCAGATTGTGGACGTCCGGGGTATTCTCGACCGCCACCATGTGCTCGCCCTGCCTTCCTGTGAAACCCAGGGAAGCAATCGCGCCCGTGGCGTCATCGAGAAGCCGGCGGCGAAACTCGCCGTCGCACCAGGCGCGTGCGACCACCCGCGCACCGTTGCGCGGCCCGATCTTGGTTTGATAGGTGTCGATGAGCACGTCGAGGGCCGCGGGATCGATATACCCCTTCTGCGACAGCACCGTCTCCAGGGCGCGAACGCGCAGCTCCATGGCGCTCAAGGTGCCGGCCCCGTGGTGATCGTGATCCGTTCCGGACATGGGTCCATGCTAGGACAGGTCCGCGTGCGGCGCTACACTAAGCGGCATCCATCATTTCAAGCGCAGGTGACCCTCGTGAGTGAACCGAGAGCGGGAAGAATTCTTCCGGCGGCGGCGCTGCTTCTCTTGGCCGCCGGATTCGCGCCCGCGCGCGGCGCAGCCTCGGTCGATGTGCGGCTCTATGCGCTCGATTGTGGGCATGCCGCGTTCAGCGACATGGGCCAGTTCTCCGATACCGGCGAGTACGACGGGAAACCGGGGGAGATCGCAGATCCCTGTTTTGTGATCCGCCATCCCAAGGGAATCCTGCTGTGGGATACCGGGCTTGGCGATAAGTTCGCCGCGAACAAGGGGGGCGTCGACATGGCGCCCGGCGTACACCTGACGGTCCCGGTGACCCTCGTCGCCCAACTGAAAGTTTTGGGATTGAGTCCCCGGGACGTGACCTACGTGGCCTTCTCGCATTTTCACTGGGACCACACCGGTAATGCCAATGAATTCCCGGACGCGACCTGGATCATCAACAAGCGCGAGCTGAGTGCGGCGCTCGTCACCCCGCCGCCGGACGGCATCGACCCTGCGACATTCAGCGGCTACAAGACGGCCAAGACCCAGATGATCGACTTCGACCATGATGTGTTCGGCGATGGGAGCGTGCGCATTCTCGCGACACCGGGGCATACCGCCGGGCACCAAGTGCTCGAGCTCAAACTGCGGAAGACCGGCACGGTGATTCTGTCGGGGGACCTGTACCACCTCAGATCCAACCGAGAGTTCGCGCGCGTGCCGCTCGGCAACGCCAGCCGCGCGGACACGCTGGCATCGATGAATCGCATCGAAACCATCGTCAAGAACACCCATGCACGCTTCATCGTGCAGCACGATCCGATGGATTTCGGCGCCCTGCCCAAATTCCCGGCCTATCTCGACTGAGCGGCGCGTACCGTGATCGGCAACGCCACCCGCGACAATCTGTCGCAGATACTCGCGATCTACAACGAAGTCATTCGCAACTCGACCGCCGTGTACTCGGAGGAGGAGTTCACGCCGGCCCGCGGCGAGACCTGGTTCGACGCCAAGACCGGGCACGGTTTTCCCCTGATCGTGGCGCAGGATGCCTCAGGTATCACCGGGTTTGGAACCTTCGGTGAGTTTCGAGCCTGGCCGTGTTACCGGCACAGCGTGGAGCACAGTGTCCACGTGCGCGCCGATCGGCGCGGGCAGGGCATCGGGCGGGCGCTCGTCGTCGAACTCTTGGTTCGCGCCGCCGCCATGGGCAAGCACGTCATGATCGCCGGGATCGACGCCGACAATGCCGTCTCCATCGGCTTGCACGGCAGCCTTGGATTCGTCCCGGTCGGTCACTTTCGGGAGGTGGGATTCAAGTTCGGCCGCTGGCTCGACTTGGTGTTCATGGAATGTATGCTTCCGCCGACAGTTGACACCCCTGTGAAGTAACGTAAAGACGTACATTCTCGAGGAAAGTGGCGTTGGGGCACAGATCAGCCGCCGGCGAACGCAAGCGGCCCTTGTTGGTGCCGCAGTCTTGATATTATGTAGTTGTGGTAAGAGCAACACAGACAGAAATCGAAGAAGCCGTCGAAGCTTTGCGCGCCGGCGACCTGGTGGTGTTTCCCACCGAAACCGTTTACGGGGTCGGTGCGAACGCCTCCAACCCGGCCGCCGTGCGCAAGATATTCGAGGTAAAGGGCCGTCCGCCCGATCATCCGGTGATCGTGCACCTGGACGATCCGCGCTACCTGCATCGCTGGGTTTCCGCGGTGCCGCCGGTGGCGGAAGCATTGGCCGCGAAATTCTGGCCGGGCCCGTTGACCCTGATCCTGCCCAAGGCGGACAACGTCAATGACATCGTCACCGGCGGCCAGGACAGCATCGGCATCCGGGTGCCCTCCCATCCCATGGCGCAGCAGCTCCTGAACGCTTTCGGCGGCGGCATCGCCGCGCCCTCCGCCAATCGTTATGGCCGGTTGAGTCCGACCAAGCCCGAACATGTACGCGACGAACTGGGCGATGCCGTCAAAGTCATACTGGACGGCGGGGACTCGCCGATCGGCC
>JBARBX010000184.1:0-4671 GCA_049793535.1 Steroidobacteraceae bacterium
CGCTGCACCACCTTGATCCAATTGCCCGATGCATTCTGTGCCGGCAGCAAGGAGAAAGCGGCGCCGGTGCCGGCGGACATGCCTTTGACATGACCGTGAAAAATGAAGGTTCCGCCGTAAAGGTCGCTGCGCACTTCGGCGGGTTGTCCGATGCGCAGGTTGCGCAGCTGTACTTCCTTGAAATTCGCATCCACCCACAGTGAATTCAGCGGAATCACGGTCATGAGTGCCTGCCCGGCCTGGATGTGCTGACCGAGCTGCACGCTGCGCTCCGCCACATAACCGGTCACCGGGGCCACGACGGCATTGCGCTGCGCGGCGATCCACGCATCGCGAAACGCAGCCTTCGCCTGCAGCACCGCCGGATTGTCCTCTACCTGGGTTCCGTCGACCAACGAATGCGCGGATGCCGACTGCCGCACGGCTTGCGTCAATGCGGCGCGCGCCATTGCAACGCTCTCGCGCGCATGCCGCACCTCCTCGGGAGCGATCGCCCGCTCGGCGAGCAGCGGCTCGCGTTTCGCAAGGTCCGCCTCGGCTCGCGCCAACTCAAGCTTTCTGGTTTCGATGACCGCGTCGTACTGGTCGGCCGTCGATTTCTGCTGGCGCACCTGGCGCACGGTTTGCGCCAGCCCGCTGGTCATCCGGTTCAAATTGGTGTCCGCATCGATCGGATCGAGGCGCACCAGCACCTGGCCCGCCTTGACCAATTGAGTGTCATCGGCAAGCACCGCGATCACCGTGCCGGACACTTGCGCCGAGATCACCACCTTGTTGCCGTTCACATAGGCGTCGTCGGTACGCTCGCGCTTCGCCAGCACCAATATCCAGTACGCTGCCCACAGCACGCCCAGCACGATGAATATCACCGCGATCAGAATCAAAATATTGCGCCGCTTTCCCGGCCCCGGAGGGGGAGCAGGCGCCGGAGCGGCAGGTGATGCAGCAGGGTCTACGTTTGCGTTCATGGTGTTGCAGTCTTGGCGGTCGGATGAGTATCTTTGAGTTCTGCGGGGCTTTGGTAGCCGCCGCCCAGGGCGCGCTGTAAGGCGATATCCGCGGAGAGCGCCGCGGCGTCGAGTTGCAGCAGCGCATCGCGCTGCTCTATCCAGGATTCGGTGGCGGTGAGTTCGGTGCGCGGATCGGTGATCCCCTGACGCACACGCGCCGCCGCGCTCAACTTGAGCCGCTGGGCCGCATCGGTCTCGATCACACGTTGTGCGCGCTGCGCCTCGATTTGCGCCCGGGTGGTCGCCTGCATGGCCACGTCGCGGGCGGCGCCGACCAGCGTGTCCCGATAGTTCGCCACGGCGGACTCGATCGCGACCTGGCTCGCTCCATAGCGCGCCTTGAGCCGTCCCGCATCGAAAATGGGCAGATGGACCGCCCCCTCGGCCAGCGGCACGCGGCTGCCGTATTCGAGCAACTTACCGACGTCGATGCTGGAAAGCCCCACGAGCGCGTTGATCGACACGTCCGGAAAGAACTGCGCCCGCGCCGCATCCAGATTGCGCTGCTCAGCTTCGATGCGCCAGCGGCTCGCCGTGATGTCCGCCCGGCGCGCTATCAAGTCGATCCGCACATTGTCGGGCAAATTACCGGACACTGCCGGGAGGGACCTCGGCTGCAACGGCGGCAGTTCCGAGATGGAGCAGCCCACCAGCGCGGCAAGTGCGACGATGCGCAATTTCGCCGATCCCTCCAAAGCCGCGATTTGTTCCCTGGCAGCGGCAAGCGTGAGGTCCGAGCGATCGTTGTCCTCGGCCGGATCCAAGTCCGCCCTGATGCGGGCGGCGGTGATCGCGCCCTCGCCCGCCACCGCGGCCGCGCGCTCACGCGCGAGTTCGATGCGGCTTTGATCCGCCTGCCAGCCAAAATAGGTATCGGCGATGGAACTCGCCAGCATCAGCGCGGCAGCGCTGCGGTCCGCCTGCGCCGCATGCGCCTCGTCCATGGCCGCTTGCACCGCGTCGCGCTGCTTGCCCCACCAATCGAAGGTATAGCTCGCTTGCAGGCCCAGATCCGCCTGATTGTACCAAGTGAATCCCAGCAAGTGCGGCGAGATCAAACCGTTGTCGCTCAGCCGCTGGCGCTCGACATCCGCATTGGCATCGACGCGCACCCCGGAGGCCGCGCCCGCGATTCGCACCGATTGGCGCGCCGAATCATAACGGGCATGGGCCGTGGCCAACGTCGGCGAGGAGGCGAGCCCCAGTTCGATCAAGCGATCGAGAGTGGGATCCTGGTAGCGCTGCCACCACTCCTTGGCGGGCCAATCTCCGCCGCCGGGGGCCTCGAGACCGGCCAGCGGCACCGCGTCCGGCAATGGGGCCGGCATCTGCTTTGGCGGCAGCCCGGCACAGCCGCCCACGAGGGCCGCCAGAATCGCGGCTGATTGCCAGCCCTTCATGGCACCTGCTCCGGAGCATCTTGTTTGTGCGCTTCCTCCAGATTGAGGTACAGGCGCTTGAGCTGCGAGATCAACAGCAGCTGCTCCGCCTCGGTGAATTCCCCGAGCAGTCCACGCAGAGAAACGAACATCGTCGGCAACAGGCGCCGCACCAGCTCCTCGCCCTCCTCGGTTATGCGCAGAACCATGCGGCGCCGGTCCTGGGCGCTGAGAACGCGAGTGATGAGATTGCGGCTCACCAAGGCATCGCTGATGCGCGACATATTCGCGGGACTCTGCGCGGCAAAGGCGCACAGATCGCCCGGGTGCGCGACTCCGTCCGGTTGGGAGAACAAGGTCGTCAGCACCCGAAATTCCGCTTCGGCGAGCCCGAAGGGTCGAATCTGCTGTTCGAACTTCGCCGCCATCTCACGTCCCATGTGCAGCATCAACCGGCATAGCAAGATCTCGTTGAACGGCAAATCCGGCATTCGCGCGCTCAAGGCTCGCAGATTCGTCTCCAACTTGTCGATGTGGGAATCGGTATAATTCATTTGCATACTAACAATTTAATACATTATATTTTAACAAATGAATATCCATGCTGTAAATAATTCTTGCATTGTAAAACGACCCATGTCATTTTTTGCCCCAGGGAAGCCAACACAGCGACCCGCACCCCAGTGGAGTTCAGTCCCCAAACCCGAAACCGGACCCAGGATGGCGTCTATCCCATGAATCGTTCCTCGTTGAGAACCACCGGCCCTGCGGCATTCGCCGTCGCGATCGCCGGCCTGCTCGCGAGCTGCGCGGTCGGGCCCGATTTCAAGACCCCTGAGGCGCCGCCCGGCGCGCGTTTCGTGCCGGCGGCGCAATTGCCTGCCGAGACCGTGGCCGCGGATCTGCCCGGCGGCGAGGCGCAGCGCTTCGTCGACGGCCTAGATATCCCCGGCCAGTGGTGGACCCTGTTCAAGTCTGCCGAGCTCAATGCGCTGATCGAACGCGCGCTCAAGAACAGCCCCACGCTTGAGTCCGCGCAGGCGGCGCTGCGTCAAGCGAACGAAACCGTCGCGGCGCAGCGCGGCGCCTACTATCCCAGCGCATCGGCCACGGTCGAGAGCCAGCGCCAGAAGGCCTCGGGTGCCGCCTTCGGCATCCCTGGCTTGCCGAGCTCCTATTTCTACAATCTCGATACCGCCTCGGTGAACGTGTCTTACACGCTCGACGCGTTCGGCGGCGTCCGACGTCAGGTGGAGGCGTCGCTGTCCCAGGCCGAGTATCAGCGGTTTGCGCTCGAAGCAAGCTATCTCACCCTGACCTCGAACATCGTGGCGGCCGCGGTCAACGAGGCGTCCCTGCGCGCGCAAATCGCGGCGACGCAACAGATCGCGCAATCTCAGCAGACTCAGCTCGACATCGTGACGCGGCGCTTGAGCGCGGGCGGAGCGTCGCGCGCCGATGTGCTGCAGCAACAGGCCACCCTGCAGGGCACGCTCGCAACCTTGCCGGCGCTGCGCAGCCAGCTCGCGCAACAGCGCAATCAGCTCGCAGCGTTCACCGGCACCCTGCCCGCCGAGTACACCGCCGCGGACATCGATCTCGATTCGCTGAGCATGCCGCGGGACCTGCCGGTGAGCCTGCCGTCCAAGTTCGTCGAGCAGCGTCCGGACATCCGCCAATACTCGGCGCTGCTGCATCAGGCCACCGCCCAGGTCGGAATCGCCACGGCCAACATGCTGCCGCAAATCACGCTCACCGGCAGCGTCGGCCAGGACGCAGCGGCGTGGTCCAATCTATTTTCCGCAGGCTCCAACGTGTGGAGCCTCATCGGCTCCCTCACCCAGCCCCTATTCAAGGGCGGCCAATTGAAGCATCAGCGCCGTGCCGCCATCGCCGCCGCGCAGGAGGCCGCCGCCAACTACAAGGCCACGGTCATCACTGCATTTGAGAACGTCTCCGATACTCTGTACGCCTTGAAGGGCGATGCCGAGACGCTCGCGGCCCAAGCATTGGCGGAGCGCACCGCCGCCCAGAGCCTCGCCCTGGTGCAGGCACAGTACAAGAGCGGCGCCGCCAGCTACGTGCAAGTGCTGAGCGCCCAGCAAAGCTATCAAACCGCGTCCATCGCGCTGGTCAAGGCCCGCGCGCAGCGCTTCGCGGACACCGCGGCGCTGTTTCAGGCCCTCGGCGGCGGCTGGTGGAACCGCAACGAGGCGCTCGCCGACATTCAATACTCCCAGAAACCGAGAGAAACTCCGTGACTAAACGCTGGATCATCATGA
>JBARBX010000185.1:0-1932 GCA_049793535.1 Steroidobacteraceae bacterium
GCATCGAACTCGGCGATCCGAAATTCATCGCGCCCGAGCGCTTTGCACAATTGCTGAACACCGCAGAGCACGGCCTGCCGGCGTTGGCGGTGATCGTCGCGCTCGGCAACGGCTTCATCATCACGGCGACGATCTGGGCCGCCTTCGTGGTCGAATTGACCGAGCATCGGCTGCGCGCGGCGGCCGCGTATGTTGCGGCCGGCGGCGTGTTGTGCGCGTGCGGAATCATTCACTCGGTGCGCGCCGACGGCAGCGCCTATGTACTGTGGCAGCTCCAGGGGATGGAGCGCAGCGTGGCGATCCAGTTTACCGCGGCGTACTTCGTGCTGGCGGCGGCGCTGCTATTGCTGTCGATGCAGCGGCAGCACCGATCTCAGTGAATCTTTTGCACCAGCCACAGGCCGGGCTTGCCTTTGTCATTGAGCCCCAAGCTGACCAGCAGCCGCTTGTTCTCCCAGAGTCGGGCGACCGGTAATCCCTCGCGGTGCACCCGCCGTGCAAACTGCTCGGCGCGGCTGGCTATGCGGGAATGCGTGACCTCGGCGCCCAGCTCGGGAAGCTGAAGCGGGGGTTGTACCTTCAATGGATGCGGGTGCAGGGATGAGGGGAAGGAATCGGAGGGTTCCTGGGTCGGCGGCGTTGTGGCGCTCGGGTGCAGATCGAGGCGCAGCGCGCCTCGTGGGCCGCTCGGTGGAGACGCGAGGGCGGCGCTCATCGATAGCCCGCACAGCCCCAGCACAGCGACGCATTGCAACAGGCGGTGGTCCATTCTGCCCATGCCGGCAGTCGACCACGACGTGCAAGCGCTGGCACTCGGCCAACGGGACTTCGACGCGTGGCAAAGTCCCGTGAGTGCGTAGGACATTTCTCACGTTGCGCTCGCGGCGAGCGCGGTACCGATGGTGATAAGTACCTTGAATGCCTTACCATGCGGCCTCCTATGCCGAGAACACCAACGAAAAAGGACTCAGGGATATGACCTTCATCGACGCGATAGGAGTTTGTTTTAAGAAATACGTGGATTTCGATGGCTGCGCATCGAGGTCGGAGTTCTGGTGGTGGGTGCTGTTCACCGTCATTGTCTCCCTCGTCTGCCGGCAGGTCAGCTACGGCCTGGCCGGGGCCTTTTCGCTCGCCACGCTGCTTCCGAGCATCGCGGTGGGCGTGCGGCGTCTGCACGACGCCAATCGCAGCGGTTGGTGGATGCTTCTGTATCTCCTGCCGGTAATCGGCTGGATCGTCCTCATCGTGTTTTGGGTGGAGCCCGGGCAGCAGAGTCGTTACGCAACGACATGAGGGCTAGGCACCTCATTATCTGCGTTGCGTTATGCGTCGCGGGGACGGCGTACGCTGCTGGGCGGCCGGCCATACCGACCGACGCAGATATTCGTCAAATACTGGTCGATCGAATAGACCGGCAACAGCAGGGTGTCGGCATTGTGGTCGGGGTCATTGATGCCAAAGGGCGCCGAATCGTTGCCTACGGCAGCCTCGAAAAAGCCGACAAGCGCCCGCTGGACGGCGATACGGTGTTTGAGATCGGTTCTATAACGAAGGTGTTTACCTCGTTGCTGTTGGCGGACATGGTGCAACGAGGTGAGGTCAAACTCGATGATCCGATCGCAAAGTATCTGCCGGCGTCGGCTAAAGTGCCTGAGCGCAACGGGCACTCAATCACACTCGTGGATCTGGCCACGCATACCTCGGCATTGCCGCGCATGCCGGCGAATTTTCGTCCGAAGGACCCGGCGAATCCCTATGCAGATTACACGGACGAGCAGCTCTACGCCTTTCTCTCCTCGTATGAGTTGATCCGCGACGTCGGCGCGAAGTACGAGTACTCGAATCTGGGATTCGGGCTCCTTGGGCAGGGACTGGCGCATCGCGCCGGCACTGACTACGAAACCCTGGTGGAGACACGCATCTGCGATC
>JBARBX010000186.1:0-4723 GCA_049793535.1 Steroidobacteraceae bacterium
CTCCTGACCCTATCGGCGAACACCGTTGGTTTGGTTTCGGGCTGGTCGCTGCTGGCAATCGGATTGTTCAATTCCATCATGTTCCCGACGATTTTTACTCTGGCGAGCGAAGGCTTGGGCAAGCGCACCGCCGAGGGTTCCGGGGTGATCTGCATGGCCATCGTCGGCGGCGCCATCGTGCCGCTGGTGACCGGCAGGGCGGCGGACCTCTGGGGATTGAAGCTTGCGCTCATGGTGCCCGCGGCCTGCTACCTCACCATTCTCGCCTTCGGTTGGTTTGCGCGCCGGCCGCTGCTCGCAGCGACCCCCTAGCCCGCCGGCCCGTCTAAGCGAGGACGTCGACCAGTGCGGACTGGCGCGTATCGTCGAGGTTTTGCTGGGTGCTGAGATACAGCCGAATGGGATTCCAATAGGAGGAGGCTGTCGCCGGACGGCTGAGCGCGTTGGGGTCCGTCGCCACCAGCGCCATCGATGACGCGGAATCGAGCGACTGTGCCTCGTCGGGCGAATAGTATTCCGCCTGCACGACGACGGCGGTATCCGGACGTGCCGCGAGAATGGTCACGCGGTTCAAGGCGCTGCCGGCCGGGATGAGCTCCGACGCCTGGCCGAGCAGGGAGCTGCGGCGGGCGCTCGAGCCGCCGGGCTCGCCCGCAAGGATCAGCGATTGATTGGTGGGGATTACTTTCAGGTTAGTGTCTTCACTGCCGAACCACGCCTTTCATGCGCAGACGGGGCCGGATCCGCCCCGTGGGTTACACCCAGGAAATACCTATAAAGGCTATGTCGGAAAAATACAAGCCGGGAGCACCCGGTTTGCTTCGGGAGGCCGGTTCGACTCCCAAAGGCTACTTAAACAGCTTCATGGCATTCTCCAGGCTGTTCAGCACGCCCCACAGGAGCGGTATTCCGACCAAGATCCACAGGACGATGAGTCTGACGTTCATGGTTAGGTGCTCCCGCGGTAGTGATACTTCTCATCGACCGGCCGCATGGCGAAATTGCACAGGAAGCCGATCAGCAGCAGGCCGCACATGATGTACATGGTGATCGAGTACGCCTGCGCCTTGGGGACGCCGATGTCGATCTGATACTGGCGTATGTAGTTCACCAGCACCGGACCCAGCACCCCCGCGACCGACCAGGCGGTGATCAGCGCGCCGTGAATCGCGCCGACTTGATAGGTGCCGAACACATCGCGCAGGTACGCCGGAACGGTGGCGAATCCGCCGCCGTACATGGTCAGAATGATGCAGAAGGCGGCGACGAACAGTGAGATGGAACCCAGGTGGCCCAAGGTCGGCACGCTCGAATAGAGCACGATGCCGAGCACGAAGAAAATCATATAGGTATTGCGCCGCCCGATGTAATCGGAAGTGGTAGCCCAAAAGAACCGGCCGGCCATGTTGAACAGGCTGATGAGCCCGACGAAGCCCGCCGCCGCCGCTGGCGTCACCCGGCCGTTGAAGATCTCCTGGATCATGGGCGAGGCCTGGCCGAGTACGCCGATGCCGGCGGTCACATTCATGCACAACACCACCCAGAGCAGCCAGAATTGCGGCGTGCGCCAGGCCACATCCACCGCCACATTGGCGGTGGTGACCAATTGCTTGGGCTGCGCCGGCGCGGTCCAACCGGCGGGTTTCCAACCGGCCGCGGGTACGCGCGCCGCGTACACCCCGATCATCATGAACATGAAGTAGATGACGCCCATGGTGACGAAGGTTTCGAGCACGCCGTTGGATGTCGCCGTTCTGAAGTGCGCCATTAGCTGCACCGAGAGGGGCGCGGCGATCAGGGCACCGCCGCCGAAGCCCATGATGGCCATGCCGGTGGCCATGCCCGGCCGATCCGGGAACCATTTGATCAGCGTCGAGACCGGCGAGATGTAGCCGATGCCGAGCCCGCAACCTCCCAATACGCCGTAACCCAAGTAGATGATCCAAAGCTGGTGCAGGTGAATCCCGACCGCGGATACCAGGAAGCCGCCGCCGAAGCACAGGGCCGCGGTGAACATAGACTGACGCGGGCCGACTCTTTCCACCCAACGGCCGAACAGCGCCGCAGATGCACCCAGTACGAATATGGCGATGGAAAAGATCCATCCGAGTTGCTTCAAATCCCAATCATCCGGCGCGGAATGCGTGAGGCCGATCAGCTTGGTGAGGGGCAGGTTGAAGGTCGAGAAGGCGTAAACCTGGCCGATCGACAAATGCACCGCCAGAGCGGCCGGAGGAACCATGAATCGGTTAAATCCCGGCGGCGCAATGGTCTGCTCACGATCCAAGAAGGAAGATGTCATAGCTAGCCCTGTCCGTTGTTCATTTGTAGGGGGCAACCTCCATTAATATGCCCCCTGTGCCCGACGTTGTCACGAGGGGACTGCCCTAAGGCGGTCACAGGGCGGCCAACGCCGGCTACGAATGCCGTCACAAAGTGAAAAACCGTGACATTCCCGGTCGCCAGAATCTGGACAATCACGTAGCTTCGCCCGCCTCATGTTCTATCCCAAGTTCGCCGGCCGGCACACTTGTAGAGCGGCAGGAAGGTGGCTGTGCTCGATGTTCTTCGCGTGGGCGGTCCTTACGCCGCCGGTTTCCGCAGCCTCCTCCTGTCTCATCAGCGCTGATCCAGCGATCCGCGAACTGCAGGATCTGGTCGACTCGAACGCGGCACAGGCACTGAAGAAAGTACGGGCTCAATTGAACGCCCTGGAGCGCGCACCGCAAACCGATGCGCAGCGCCTGGGATCTCTCTATGCCGTGCAGGCACGGGCTTACACCATTCTCGAACTCGACGATGAGGCAAGGAGCGCGGCCTCGAAGGGACTTAAGTTCGCGACGCTGGCAAGCGATCCCGTACATCTGGACCTGCTGTCCGCGTATGCCGTCAATGTCTACGATGCGGCAGGCCTCGATGCCGCTCTCCATTCCATCGAGAGCGCGCGGGCCGGGCTTGCGGCGGGATCTCTGGCCGATACCTGTCTGCTCATTACCCTCGGCGAGCTTCAATACCGCCAGGACCGGCACGACCTCGCGATCAGCAGCCTGACTCAGGCCTATCGCGCGAGTACCGCGCCGGAATTCGCGGCGCCGCGCATGATCGCCGCGGCAGCGCTGTCCACCGTGATGCGCAGCATGGGCGACTACCCGCAGGCGCTGGCGCTGAATCAAGAGGTGATCGACTGGGACTCTCGGCGCGGCGCGACCTTGAGTCTTTCGGTCGATCGTTTTCTGCGCGGAAAGATCCTGAATTTGACGGGGCAGTACACCTCGGCGATCGGCGAGTTCACCGAAGCGCGCAAGCTCAGCATCCAAGTGAACGACACGCTTGGGGTCGCATTCGCGGATCTGTTGAATTGCACTGCCCGGATCGAACTCGGTCAGCTCGACCTTGCCGCTTCGGAATGCAACAGCGCGCTGCGCGCCTTCACCGCGGCGCACACCGCCGACCAAGTAAAAGAGGCACTGACGCAGCTCGCCCGCATCGATCTGGCCCAGGGTCGTCCTGAGAAGGCGCTTGCCGACCTGAACGTGGTACTGGACAAGGAAGGGACGGATTTGCTGCCGAGTCACGTGGCGTCGGTCTATCAATCGCGCGCGCGCGCCAATGCCGCGCTGCATAACTACCGCGACGCCTACACGGATCTGACCGAGTACGTGCGGCGCTACGCCGCGGCCAACGATGCCGAGCGGGCGCAAGCCGCGGCCGCCATGCGCGCACGCTTCGAGACCGATCGCGAAATAGCGCGCAACGCCTTGCTGAATCACGAGCTGGGAGTCTCCCGGGAACAGTCGCAGCGCCAGGCCCGGGAGCTGCGCTGGAACGCGATCGCAGTCACATCCGGCGTGCTGGTGATCGCGCTGCTGATCTACTTTCTCTTCGCCAATCGCCGCTTCCGGCAGCAGCTCGTGAAACTGGCGAGCCAGGACGGGTTGACCGGTCTGCCGAACCGGCGGCGCACCGCGGAGCTGGCGACGGCGGCGCTGGCCGAGGCAAAGGCCGCGGACAGCCCGCTGACGATCGCCATCATCGACATGGACCATTTCAAGGTCATCAACGATCGCTGCGGACATGCGACCGGAGACTTCGTACTGAAGGAATTCGCGCGCGTCGGCCGCGAGGCGCTGCGCGACGCGGACGTGCTGGGGCGGTGGGGCGGCGAGGAGTTCCTGTTGATCATGCCCGGCGCGACGCTGGATTTCGCATTGGCGAGCCTCGAGCGCATGCGGACCCTGGTGTTTGGGATCAACTTGCCGGCATCGGGGGCCGGACTGCGCGTCTCGCTGAGCGCCGGTTTGGCCACCAGCCAACGGCATGGACGGTCACTGGACGAGATGATTGCGCGCGCCGACTCGGCGTTGTACGCGGCGAAAAACGACGGGCGAGATCTCGTGCGCGTGGCGGAGGAAGGCTATATGTCCACGACCGCTATCAGGCGCGCGATTCGGCAGTGACGCGTCGCGCGAGCGAGCTTCGTGAGCGGCAGGAGATGCGCTCAACTCGCTGATTTTACGAGAAGTATTGGTGCCCAGGAGAGGACTCGAACCTCCACGAATTGCTCCACTGGTACCTGAAACCAGCGCGTCTACCAGTTCCGCCACCTGGGCAAGATGGGTCCGCGTTGCGCGAGGCGCAGAAATGTACGCACTGGGTTGGTGCTTGTCAATCCGGCGTCCAGGGGGGCCTGTCTGCCACGTGCTAAACTCGACGGCGGGGTGTC
>JBARBX010000187.1:0-4517 GCA_049793535.1 Steroidobacteraceae bacterium
CGCACGAGTGGCGGTCCCCGAGCGCAACCTCGGCTCCACGATTTGCGCCATACCTCGGCCACGGATCACCTCATCGCATGGTACGAGGCGGATGAAGATGTGGAACGGTTGCTTCCGCACTTGGCAACCTACCTCGGGCACAACGGTATCCACTCGACCCAGCGTTATCTGAGCCTTACGCCTCGGCTTTTGCAAAAGGCCAGCGCTCGGTTTCATCGCTATTTTACCGGAGAGCCGTCATGACGGACGAGACGCCTATTGCTCCTTTTATTCGTCGGTTCCTCCTGGAGCACCTAGTCCAAGAGCGCAACCTATCTCTCAACACACAAGCCGGCTATCGCGACACGTTACTCCTGCTGTTGCCCTTTGTCGCACAAGGTGCGCACCGCGCCGTCGATCGCCTCCGCATCGAGGACTTTAGCGCCGAAGTCGTCCGACGATTCCTCGGCTATCTCGAGCACGAGCGGCGGGTGACTACGGCGACGCGCAACCAGCGCTTGGTAGCGATCCATTCGCTGGCGCGGTTCATTGGAGAGCGCAGCCCCGAGCATCTCGCTTGGTGTGCACAGATACGGTCCATTCCGTTCAAGCGCACGGGCAGGAAGAGCTTGCCGTACCTCGAGAAAGACGAGGTCGATGCGATGCTCGCCGCACCAGATCGTCGATCCCCGCGAGGGGCCAGGGATCATGCTCTCCTGTTGTTTCTCTTCAATAGCGGTGCCCGTGTCGCTGAGGCAGCTCATTTGAGCATTGATGATGTGATTTGGGGTCGATCGCCGGCCGCGAACTTGCTCGGCAAAGGCAATAAACATCGGTGCTGTCCGCTTTGGCCGGAAACGATCACAGCGCTCAAGCCACTTGGATCCGGGAGAGCCGGCCATGAGCGATTATTCTTAAACCACACCGGTCAACCGCTTACCCGTTCCGGCATCTATAAGCTCGTGCAGCGGACAGCCGCTCGGGCCGCGCTTCAGCAGCCCTCGATCAAGGACAAGCGGGTCGGGCCACATTGTCTTCGCCATTCCTGCGCCGTTCATTTGCTGCGGAACGGAGTCGACATCAACACGATCCGGGGATGGCTCGGCCACGTATCCCTCGATACGACCCACATATACGCGGAAGTCGACCTGAAGATGAAGGCCGATGCTCTTGCCAGTTGTGATTTGCCGAACAATGCCCGTAGAGGCCGCTGGCATAAAGACCCCGGCGTCATCAACTTCCTAAAGACACTGCGCGCTTAGGTCGATAAAATGTGGCGTCCGAGGCTGGGAGTTCGCAATGATGCAAGGTAGAGTCGACTTCGCGCGCCACATTTTTTCCGTCGATCCATTTCTGGCTCAGTTCACACTATACTCAGCAAAGGCGCATGCTGCGCAAATTGAGGAGATGTCGAAGTCAACCAACGGGAAGGAATCACGTGAGCCAGGAGGCCCCAAATGCAGCCAATAAGCTCATTCTCGATTTCGTTGCCCGATTTGACTCGGGTTCAAGCCGGAGAATCGTAATCATTCGGCGGCATATTGAGACGGCAGGCTCTGCGCATCGCGGGTGCGCCACGATCCCAATGAGGTGGTTATGTCGATATTGATCCTCGGAATCGCCGTATTCCTTGGCATGCACTCGATCTCCATCGTGACGCCGGGGCTGCGTGCCCGCATCGTCGCGTCGATGGGTCCGAATCGCTGGCGGGGTGTCTACTCGCTCGTTTCGGCGGCAGGCTTCGTCCTGATCCTCTATGGGTTTCACCTGGCGCGCCAGGCGCCGGTAGTGCTGTACGTGCCCCCCGCCTGGATGCGGCACGTGACGTTCCTCCTCATGCTGCCCGTGTTCCCCCTGATACTCGCGGCGTATCTGCCTGGCCGCATCAAGACGGCGATGAAGCACCCGATGCTCGCGGCGGTGAAGTTCTGGGCATTCGCGCACCTGCTCTCAAACGGCTTGCTCGCCGACGTGCTCCTGTTCGGCGCATTCCTGGTGTGGGCGATATGCGATCGGATCTCGCTCAAGCGCCGCCCCCAGCAGACGATCGGCACGGCTCCGCAGGCTCGTTTCAACGACCTCATCGCGGTGATTGCCGGGCTCGCGCTCTACGTGTTCTTCATCCTGTGGGCGCACGTGCGGCTGTTCGGCGACTCGCCACTCGGCTGAGCGCCCTGGCCTACTGGCATTTACTCTGGAAGCATAGGGTGCGGCTCATGAAGGGCAACACATGATTTTGAAAACGGTCGGCAACGGCACTGGTGTGAGTCCCGGGATAGACTTCAAAACTATTCGCGATACCATAAAGATCCAGGATATCGTGCAATTTACCGCTATCCGTCCGCAGTCCATCCTGATCACCCACGTCTATCGCAATGCCACGGTACCGGCGTAAATCTCCAATGTATTGGTCCACGAATGCGAGCGGCGCATTGGCGGCCCACTTTGCAAGTACATCTTGCTGAATCACGCCATCTTTGAGGAGCAAATCAAGATAAAGGGGAGGATTGTTTGGATTGGGAGACCATGCGGCCGCCGTTGCAAGTTGAGCGCGCAGAAAGAACGGCAGCTTGGCTGAGTCTTCCGAACCTTTGACCGTTGCGAGCGCTTTTTCATCCTCCGGCTTCGTAGGCCCAGGTTGCCGGGCTGACAAACAGCAGGGGCTCATGATGTACAAACTGCCGAACACGTCGGCGTGTTTCATGCCGATGCGGGTGGTCCCGTACCCGCCCATCGAGTGCCCAACGAGACCACGACTCAATCGACCGGGAATCGTGCGGAAATGGGCGTCTACATAGGCCACCAAATCCTTCGCAATGAAGTTTTCAAAATCCCCGGTGGTGATCGAGCTTGAATACATCGAACCGTTGTGCACCGTCTTCGAGTCCGGCAATACGACGATCATCTCGCTCGCGCCTTGCGCGAAGGCACCTTCGATGGTTTGCGGCACGTGAATCTCGTGAGTCCATTGTTCAGCGCCGATTGAATAGCCGTGCAATGCGTATACAACGGGATAGCGCCGGGATTTCTCTTTGGCGTAGCTCGGTGGAAGGAATACGAAGACATCGCGATCAGCAGCATCCCCTTCCAGGCTTCCTTCCAGAGCGGCGCCGTGCACTCTAATGTGTTCGACTGAGACGGGTTTCGCATTCGGCACTGCAGGGGGTACCTCGGTGGCTACTTGCGCCGCAAGCGGGGAACAGAGAACCATGCCCATCAGCGACATCAGCATTTTTGTAACGTTGGACTTCATTTTGTAATCCGCTTTGAAGGAACCCACCCGCGGCTGCTGCCTACTCGGGAAGCAACTTGGTACCGCGGACCTGAAATGCTCCGGCAATGGATGCTGCACCGCTATCCGGTTGCCCGCCGCCGATGGAGACCGTATATGTGCCCGCGGCAACTATAATTTGCCCTTGTTCGGTGACCATGCTCAGATCGCGCGACCGCAGTTCAAACCGTACGTTCCGCGATTCCCCGGGGAGCAGATGAATTCGCCTGAATCCACGCAATGCGTGCAGCGGCGCCCCGGGGACCTTCGGGAAGGAAAGGTACAGCTGCGCGACTTCATCGCCTTCGCGCTTGCCTGTGTTTGTCACCGTCGCGATTACGGTCAACGGACCCCCCGCGTTGATCGTATGGCGTGGCAGCTGCAACCCACGGTACGAGAATGTCGTGTAGCTCAGGCCGTAGCCGAATGGAAATAGCGGTTTGCCATCAAAATACCGATAAGTACGTCCATTCATGGAATAGTCTTCAAAGGGCGGCAATTGACCGACTCCGGTGTAGAACGTCACGGGCAACCGCCCCGCGGGATTGTTCTTGCCCGAGATTGTTTCTGCCACAGCCGCCCCGCCTTCTTCACCGGAGTACCAGGACTCAAGGATCGCGTTCACGTGTTCTTTAGCCCAGTTCACGGAGAGGGCACTGCCGTTGGCCAGCACCAGCACAACGGGCTTCCCGGTCGTGGCCAGGGCTTCCAGCAGCTGCCGCTCGGGCTTCGGCAAATCAAGACTGGTGCGGTCCCCGCCTTTGAAGCCGTCCTCGGTCACGGGCATCTCCTCACCCTCGAGTTGGCTCGTGATTCCGAGCACTGCGATGACGACATCGGCATTCTTTGCCGCCGCAATCGCCGCGGGGTCCGGCGCCGGATCGTACTTGGACCAGATGAGTTGCGCGCGTGCCGGGCCCGGCTTGGTTCGCGAGTAAACCATTTTGATCGCCACCTTCTTGCCTTGTTCGAGATGGATGTGCCCCACCTTGGCGTGCATACCTGGTTGGTTCATTATGAATTCTTGCGCAATCTGCCTGCCGCCGATCGCGACGCTGGCAAAGGAGCCCTCGGCGTTCACCCCGAGATTGAATTCGCCCGTTTCCGGCGGCTGAAGAAAGCCATTCCATTCCACCAAGAGCGGGAGTGTGCCGGCCGCTTCCCGAGGAACGTCCTCCGTACGCAATTCAAGCGCGGCCACTTGCCGTGTTGCCAATACGGGACCCTTCGGGCCGAACGTTTCGCCGCTGGAGAATTCCTCGGCAAG
>JBARBX010000188.1:0-2954 GCA_049793535.1 Steroidobacteraceae bacterium
GAGTAGGGGGTCCTGCTTCCCGGCGGCCCGAAGGGATTCAGTATCGTCGTGATGTCCTTGCCGTAATTGACGCTCGCCGGGTTGTTGTCCACCAGGTAGGGCGAGTTGGTCTGCGAAGGGCTGTTCCACGCCGCCGAAGTCTGCACGGTCAAGCCGTGGGTCACGCGGGCGATAAGGGAGGGTTCGACGCCTCGGACACGGTAGCTGGGTCCGTTCGTGGCGAAAGCCAGGTTGCCGAGGCCGCCCTGCGGGTCGAAGAATCCGGTCTGCGCGTTGCTCCAAATCTCCTGGTACACCGCACCGTTGAATTGCACGCGCCGATCGAACCATTGGGTTTTCCAGCCGATCTCGTTGTTGGTCACGTTGTCCGGCACCGTGAATGCAGGTACGCAGTACTGATCGATATTATCCGGGCCCGGCAAATGGCACGAGGAGGCTCCGCGATTGAACTGGCCGGCTCGGAAGCTCTGCGACCAGGTGTAGTACAGCAGGTAGTCATCGGTGATATGCCAGCTCAGGTTGCCGCGCGCCCGATTGCCCGACGGAGTCGAGCGGGGCGCGATGGCGGTGAGATTGGTGCCGTAGGGGGCCTGACAGGGTCCGAAGTAAGTCGTCGGCCCAGGCGGGCCGTAGGCGCCGCCCACCTTGCAGTAGAAGCTACCCACATCGCCGCCCGTCTCTTTGTCATCGTACTTGTAGTGGCGAATCCCGCCGGTGAGGGTCAGGGTCTTCGGGATCAAATCTATGTCTAGCGATGCGAACTCCGCCAACTGCTTGTAGCCGCGCTCCACGTCGTCGAAGAATCCCGCCGGCTGACTCGGGCTGTAGGCCGGTGAGCCCGGCCATGGCTGCAGGGGCAGGTAGCAATTGTTGTTGAGCCCGGTGGGCGAGCAGTTCGGAACCGTCACGTAGCGCCACTGCGTCTGGTCGAGGATATTGTAGTTTTCCCAGTACACGCCCACGAGTCCGCGGATGCGTTTGTCATCCGGGGTGCTCAGGCGCAGCTCCTGGCTTTGGTGAGTGTTTCTCTCCGTTTCCGACCATGTCGTGCTCGGCGTGTAGCACTGGCCGGTGGCGGGACTTGCCGAGAGACCCACGCATTGATAGTAGGAGGCGTTCACACCACGTGCGTAATTGGTGTAGTCCTGCAGCTGGCTGACGTTGCGCACCAGGTAGGAGCCGCTATAGACCAGCTTGAAATCGCCGATCTTTCCATTGACGACCAGCGCGGTGTTCTCGAACTTGTCCTTGTCGTACGAAGGGTTGAACAGCGTCACCGACAAGGGCGGCAGCGGCTGTCCACCCTGTGGGGTGCCGTTGGCGGTCAGCGAGGCGCCCTCGGTGCCAAAGGGCATTTCGTAGAAGACGCCCTGGGAATCCATGTTTTGATACGACTGCGTCAGCAAGGCATCCCAGTCGCTGTTGATCTTGTACAGGGCTTCCACCCGAAATCCCGTGTAGGTAAGCGGGTTGATGGCATTGCCGACGACGCTGTTATTGTTGATCGACAGGCTGTTGGTCGGCACCACGCCGCCGTTGTAGCGGGCGATCCCTAAATCGGTGGGCGAGCGCGAGAATTCGCTCGGGACGTTGTTGATGTAGCCGCCGTGACGATCGTTGTAGATCACGGCGCGCACCGCGAGGGTGTCCTCGATGAGCGGCAGGTTGAGCACGGCGGTGAGATTGCTGTTCGGATCGCCGTGAGCGGTGGTTCCATAGCCCGCATCGACGCTGGCCTCGGTGACATCGAGCTTGGGCTTGTTCGTGATGTAACGGAGCACGCCGGAGAGGGCGCCGCCACCGAACAGCGTGCCCTGAGGCCCCTCCAGCACCTCAATGCGCTCGAGATCGGCCGCGTAGACGTCGAGGTTGCGGCCGGGCAACTGTCCCGACTGCTCGTCGAGGTAAATGGCGACCGCCGGGAAGGCACCCGTGGTGCCGCCGCCCTGACCGCCGCCGCCGCCGACGCTCAAGCCCCGGATGACGATATCCGCCTGTGCGGGACCGTTCGTGGCCTGGGTCACGTTCGGGAGAAACTTGATGATGTCGTCCAGATTCACGACGTTCAACTGGGAAATCGTCTCGCTGGTCATTGCCTCGATCGAGATCGGCACGTTCTGGATGTTCTCCGTGCGGCGCTGCGCGGTGACCACAACTTCGGCGAGCGCGTCGGAGTTCTCGGCAGAGGTCTCCGCCGCGATGGCGGCCGCGGCGCCGTGTACGCCGTGTACGCCGAGAATGGAGCAGATCGCATAGGACAGCTTGTTGTTGGGTTTCAAAGGTCGGTCTCCCTATTTTTTGAACTCTGGGGCGGCACCGATTGCGGCGACGCCGATGGTCAAGGAACTTCCCTTTAGACAAATCGCTCCCTTACCGACAGATCTCGGCTCCTCCTTGAATTGCAAATCGCGAACATCCCTGGCCTCGGTGCCGAATGAACCATATGGTTCGCGGGCCCGAGGCGTCAGCCCAAGACTCTCATAGCCGAGCGGGCGATTCAATCGAGAAAATGGATCGGGTCATCCAAAATACCGGTGAAACGCGCCGGCGGTTCCAGCCGTGCGCAGATCGGGTGCAGAATTCCGGGCGCGGTGCCGCCTTTTGGCGCAGCGATTGCCTATGCGGCGTCTGCGGACGATACTCGTAGCGGCGGACCCGTGAAGGCCGACGCTAAATAAAACAAATTCAGGTACACATGATGCATTTCCATTCGCGGGTTTCGTGGTTCGGCGTTGTTGGCGCGGCCGCGGCGTGCCTTGCCGCCCTGAGTGCCGCGGCGGCGCCGCTGCCGACCTATCACCCCATCGTGCCCAGCCTCGCGGACCGGACCGTCGTGCTCACCGGCCGGGATTTGACCATCGAGCAAGTTGTGCAAGTGGCGCGTTACGGCGCCAAGGTCGAGTTGACCCCGGAGGCGCGGCAGCGCTCGGCCGATGCGCATGCGCTGCTGCTCG
>JBARBX010000189.1:0-3686 GCA_049793535.1 Steroidobacteraceae bacterium
ATTGCCGACGTTGGTGAGGAATGCAATCCAACCGATGTAGTTGGCGATGGTCCTGGTCGATGCTTTTTGCTCGGCGGCCTTAGCGGCACGAGTGCGCTCGTCGCGTACAAAGTAGGCGGGTATGCCGGACAACGGGAGGTAGCCGCGAGTTACGTCCATACCAAATCGGGCTGGGTCAAAATTGGGGAAGGGAATATCGGCTATCCGAACAATCTGAGCGAGTTGAAAGAGATGAGTCGCCTTGCCGCCGAGGATAACCTCTCCAAACAGAAGTAGCCTGCTCAGCACTGAACCCGAATTGGGTACATCCCTAAAGCGCATGCGCGACCGGGCAGATTCGAAGCAGAACCCCTATAGCTGGCAGTAGGCTGGCAGTAGAAAACAGCCACCTTCTTTCCACTGATTCCATTCTTCCGCAAGATGCTGCTTTTACTTGGATTTTTTGATTGGCGGAGAGGGAGGGATTGCTCGCGGCTACGCCGCTCGTCCTCCGCTTCGCTCCGGACCGTCGCAGCTGCGCTGCGTCGTCCAAAATCGCCTGCGGCGATTTTGTCGAACCCGCTTGTCCATATCTCGGGTTCGAATCCCCGCTTCGCTACCGCGAGGGTAATCTGAACGAAAACGTCGAGAATGTACTGGCCGCATGGCGGAGAGGGAGGGATTCGAACCCTCGATGGGCTTTTGACCCATACGCCCTTAGCAGGGGCGCGCCTTCGACCACTCGGCCACCTCTCCGGGAACAGGACACCATTCGCGGAGCGCGGGATGATACCCGCCCGGAGTAGTCCAGGTAAAGCTAAGGGGGTCTAGACGCCTTGCTCAGGCGTCATCAAGCATCATCGACGATTTTGGAGACAGGAGCAGCGGATCGGGAGTCCTGATCGCCCTCGCGCTTGATGCGCTCGTAGATCTCTTCCCGGTGGACCGGCACATCCTTGGGCGCATTGACGCCAACCCGGACTTGGTTGCCCTTGACGCCGAGTACGGTCACTGTGACCTCGTTGCCGATCATCACGGTCTCGCCGACACGCCTAGTCAATATCAACATAATCCAGCTCCTAGCTTCCTTGGCAATGTAGCGAGAACGATCTGGCCGAACACTGCATCGCCATCAAGCATTTCATTCGAGAACTCCCGCGGGGATCTCACATGCCACCCGGAGAATCCGTCAACCAACTGTCACTTAGAATACAAGAATCCGTAACACAATTCTTGCCCTTGCCAGCAGAATAAACAATCGTTCAATTAGACAGCCGGCTGCGAATCAGGGTTTCCACTCCAGCCAGCGCCTTACCCAAATTTTCGGGCTGCGTACCGCCCGCCTGGGCGAAATCCGCTCGGCCTCCGCCCTTGCCGCCAATCTGCGCGGCAACCGCTCCCGCGATCTCTCCGGCCTTCATCCGAGTGAGCAAATCCGCCGAAACACCCACGACCAGCACTACTTTGCCCTCTTGGACGGTCGCCAGCACGATAACCGATGTGCCCAGCTTGGCTTTGAGCTTATCGACCGCGTCGCGCAAAGACTTAGCGTCGGCGCCGTCGATCTGGGCGGCCAAGACCTTGATCCCGCCCACGTCCTTTGCCTGAGATGTCAAATCGCCGCCCTGGCCGCTTGCGAGTTTGGATTTAAGCTGCTGCACCTCCTTTTCCAGCTTTCGCGACCTATCGATGAGCTCGCGGACTTTCTCGTCCACGTCGTCGCGGCTGCCCCGCAGCATGCCAGCGATGTCGCGCAGCACCTGATCGGTGTGCACCACCCACTCGTAAGCCATCTGACCGGTGACCGCTTCCAAGCGGCGCACGCCGGCTGCAACCCCCGATTCACCCAAAATCTTCAATAAACCGATATCACCTGCACGTTCGACGTGAGTGCCTCCGCAGAGTTCCATCGAAAAATCACCGATCGACAGCACGCGAACGTCGCTCTCGTACTTCTCGCCGAACAATGACATCGCGCCCGCCGCAACCGCCTCGTCCAGCGCCATCACCTTGGTAACTGCCGGCGCATTGTCGCGAATCGCCGAGTTCACGAGTTCCTCGACTTGTCGTATTTCCTCGGGCGTCATCGCTTGGGTGTGGGAAAAATCGAAGCGCAGTCGATCGGAGGCGACGAGCGAGCCCTTCTGCTGGACGTGGGACCCCAGCACCTTCCTCAAGGCCGCGTGCAGAAGATGCGTCGCCGAGTGATTCAGCGCGATCGCGATGCGGCGCTCTTTGTCGACTTGGGCCTCGACATCGTCTCCCACCCGCAGCTCTCCGGCGTCGAGCACTCCCACGTGCGCGAACGATCCGCCGATCTTCTGAGTGTCGCGCACGGTGAAGCACGCCGCCCTGGCCACGAGCACGCCCGCATCGCCGATCTGGCCGCCGCTCTCCGCGTAAAACGGCGTGTGGTTCAGCACCACTTGACCTTCTTGGCCCGCCCGCAATACGTCGACTTCGGCGCCGTCGAAGATCAGCGCCGTCACGACCCCTCTGTCGGTCAGCCGGTCGTAACCCGAAAACTGCGTCTTGCCCGCCAGCTTGACCGACTCGCGCACGCCGGCGCCAAACTTGCTCGCCGCGCGCGCGCGATGGCGCTGCGCATCCATCGCGGCATCGAAGCCGGCCTGATCGATGGTGAGGCCGCGCTCGCGCGCCACGTCGGCCGTCAGATCCAGCGGAAAGCCATAGGTGTCGTACAGTCGGAACACCGTGTCGCCGGGAATCACGGACGATTTCAGCTTCGCTGTCTCCGCATCGAGCAAGGCCATGCCGGTACTCAATGTTTCGGCGAAGCGGCTCTCCTCTTGCGCAAGTACCTGGGTTGCGCGCGCCTCGCCTGCCACGAGCTCTGTGTAGTAGGCGCCCATTTCGCGCACCAGGCTCGGCACCAATCGATGGAAGAAAGGCTGGTTTTGGCCCAATTTGTATCCATGGCGTATCGCGCGCCTGATGATGCGTCGCAATACGTAGCCGCGCCCCTCGTTGGACGGGACGACGCCGTCGACGATCAAGAATGTGCAGGCGCGGATATGGTCCGCGATCACCCGCAAGCTCGACGACTCCAAATCTTGGGTGCCCGTAACCTCGGCCGCCGCGCGAATCAGCGATTTGAACGAGTCGATGTCGTAGTTGCTGTGCACACCCTGCATGACCGCCGCGACTCGCTCCAGCCCCATGCCCGTGTCCACGGACGGCTTGGGCAAAGGCACCAGCATGCCGTCCGATGATCGGTCGTACTGCATGAACACTAGGTTCCAGATTTCCACATAGCGGTCTCCCTCCTCATCGGGGGAGCCCGGAGGGCCCCCGGGGATTTCCGGGCCATGATCGTAGAAAATCTCCGTGCACGGACCGCACGGTCCGGTCTCGCCCATGGACCAAAAATTGGATTTTTCGCCCATCCGAGTGCAACGCGTGGGATCGATGCCGATTTCATCGGTCCAGATGCGCGCCGCCTCGTCGTCCTCGGTGAATACCGTCACCCACAGCCGGTCCTTCGGGATTCCGAGGGCTCCGGTGATGAAGTTCCAGGCGAAATGAATGGCCTCGCGCTTGAAGTAGTCGCCGAAGCTGAAGTTGCCCAGCATCTCGAAGAACGTATGGTGCCTCGCCGTATAGCCGACGTTCTCCAGGTCGTTGTGCTTGCCGCCTGCGCGCACACAGCGCTGCGCAGTGGCCGCCCGCGAATAGTTGCGCACTTC
>JBARBX010000190.1:0-5089 GCA_049793535.1 Steroidobacteraceae bacterium
TCTTCAGCGTCTCCATCAATGCCTCCCAGCCGCCCAGCGCCTCGATCTCGGCTTTCTCGGCGTCGGTAAACTCCCGCTCCGCCAGCTTGGCGAGCCAATCTCCCGGCAGTTCCCTCTGCAGCAGCGCGAACACATCGCCCGCACCCTTGAAATGCGCGGCGAATACCTTGTCGTACCGGTCGTAGTAGCGCTCGTCCTTGACGAGACAGGTCCGCGCCAGGGTGTAGAAGCGCTCGGCGCTCGAGTCGCCCAGTCCCGCCTTGAGGGCTTCGAGCAGGGTCAGCAGTTCGGTGATGGATGCCGGTATGCCGGCGCGGCGCAGCAGGAAAAAGAATCTAACGAGCATTCCGGCGGTGCAGGAACAGCAATTGCTCGAACAGATGCACATCCTGCTCGTTCTTGAGCAGTGCCCCATACAGGGGTGGAATGAGCTTCTTCGCATCGTCGCTGCGCAGCGCCTCGGGCGGAATGTCCTCGGTCACCAAGAGCTTGATCCAATCCAAGAGCTCGGAGGTGGTGGGCTTTTTCTTCAAACCGGGGGTTTCGCGTATCTTGAAGAACGTCGCGAGCGCCTCGTGCAGCAGTTCGCGCTTCAAGTCCGGGAAATGCACGTCCACGATTTGCGTCATGGTGGCCGTGTCCGGGAAGCGGATGTAGTGGAAGAAACAGCGCCGCAGGAACGCGTCCGGCAATTCCTTCTCGTTGTTGCTGGTGATCACGATGACGGGCCGATGCTTGGCGCGCACCGTTTCCCGCGTCTCGTAGACGTAGAATTCCATCCGGTCCAGCTCGCGCAGCAAATCGTTCGGAAACTCGATGTCCGCCTTGTCGATCTCGTCGATCAGCAGCACCGGCTGCACGTCGCTGTCGAACGCCTCCCACAGGTCGCCCTTCACGATGTAGTTGTGGATGTCTTTCACCCGCGGGTCGCCGAGTTGGGAATCGCGCAGGCGCGAGACGGCGTCGTATTCGTACAGCCCCTGCTGGGCCTTGGTGGTGGACTTGATGTGCCACTCGAAGAACGGCTTCTGCAGCGACCTCGCGATCTCGTTCGCGAGCAGTGTCTTGCCGGTGCCGGGCTCGCCCTTGATCAGCAGCGGGCGCGACAGCACCATGGCCGCGTTCACTGCGGCCATCAGCTCCTCGGTGGCGATGTATCGATCGGTGCCGCGAAATTCCGCGGCCATCTACTTGCGCCTGACCTGCAGGATCTGCATGGAATTAGTGCCCCCCGAGACACCCGTCAATTCGCCCTTGGTCAGGATGATGGAATCGCCCTCCTCCACCAGTTTCAGATCCAGCAGCAGATGGAATATCGAGAAGTAGAATGCGTCTCCCTGATGCATGACGTCGTAGGCGACGGGGTAGACGCCCCGGTACAGGGTGACCCGGCGCCGCGTGGTTTCGTGGCGGGTGAAGGCATAGATGGGAATGTCCGAGCGCACCCGCGACATCCACAGCGACGTCGACCCCGACTCGGTCAGCGCGACGATGGCCTTCACGTGCAGGTGATTGGCGGTATACATGACCGCCGCGGCGATGGCCTCGTCGGTGTGTCCGAAGTGACCGCTGTCGCGCTGCCTGATCCGCACGTGCGCGACCTGGTATTTCTCGGCGCCGACGATGATTTGCGACATCACCTCGACCACTTTCGCCGGATGTTTGCCGGAGGCCGACTCCGCGGACAGCATCACGGCATCGGTGCCGTCCATGACCGCATTCGCCACGTCCGAGACCTCGGCGCGCGTCGGCATCGTGTTGGTGATCATCGATTCCATCATCTGGGTCGCCATGATGACGACGCGATTTTGATGACGGGCCTCCTGGATGATCTGCTTCTGCAGGCCGGCGAGCTCGGCGTAGCCCATTTCGACGCCAAGATCGCCGCGCGCCACCATCACCCCGTCGCTGGCCCGCACCACGGCCGACAGGTTCGTGATGGCCTCCGCGCGCTCGATTTTCGCCACCAGCAGGCCGTGGCCGCCCGCTTCGCGCAGCAAGGCGCGCGCCTCGTCCATGTCCGCCGCGTCGCGCGGAAAGGACACCCCGAGGTAATCCACCTGCAGCGCCGCGGCGGTGCGCAGGTCCTCGCGATCCTTGTCCGTCAGCGCACCGGCCGACAATCCGCCGCCCTGACGGTTGATGCCTTTGTTGTTGCCGAGCTCGCCGCCGACCAGCACCCGCGTCCTGATGCGCGGGCCCTCGATGGAGAGCACCTGCAGGCTGATCTGGCCGTCGTTCAGCAGCAACACATCCCCGGCATATACGTCCGACGGCAGTTTCTTGTAGGCGATTCCGACGCTGCGTTCGCTGCCCGCGTCGACGGCGAGCGAGGCATCCAGCGTGAACTCGGCGCCGTCGGCGAGCTGCACCTTGCCCGCCGCAAATCGGTCGATGCGGATCTTCGGCCCCTGCAGATCGCCGAGCACGCCCACGTAGCGGCCCGCTTCGCGCGCGGCCGCGCGCACCAGCTCCACCCGGCGCGCATGATCGGCGACCGCACCGTGCGAGAAATTGAGCCTCACCACGTCGACGCCGGCGCGCACGATTTGCGCCAGCACCGCCGGGTCGTCGGTGGCAGGCCCCAACGTGGCGACTATCTTGGTCCGTCTGAGCAGGGGAATCATGCGGCGCGCTTCTCCAGAATGTCCACGGCCGGAAGCTTCTTGCCTTCGACGAATTCGAGGAACGCGCCGCCGCCGGTCGATATGTACGAAATGCTGTCCTCGATGCCGTATTTCTCGATGGCCGCGAGCGTATCGCCGCCGCCCGCGAGCGAAAACGCCTTGCTGCGCGCGATCGCCTTGGCAAGCGTGCGCGTGCCTTCGCCGAACTGCTCGAACTCGAATACTCCCACCGGGCCGTTCCAGAGAATCGTGCCCGCGGTGGCGATGAGCGCGCTCATGGCCTCGGCGGAATCCGGACCTATGTCCAGAATCATCTCCTCGGCCGAAACGTCCCCCACCGACTTCACGTCGGCCTCCGCCTTCGCGGACAATTCGCCGGCGACCACGACATCGGTGGGCATCGGAATGACGATACCGCGCCTCTGCGACTGCTCCAGCAGCCGTTTGCAGATGTCCAGCATGGCAGGCTCGTACAGCGACTTGCCGACGTTGAAGCCGAGCGCCGCGAGAAAGGTGTTGGTGATGCCGCCGCCCACGATCAATTGGTCGACCTTGCCCAGCAGCGATTCCAGCACGGTGAGCTTGGTCGACACCTTGGAGCCCGCGACGATGGCGAGCAGCGGCCGCTCCGGCTTCTCAAGCGCCCTTTCCAGCGCCGACAACTCACTGACCAGCAGCGGGCCCGCGCACGCGATCGGCGCGTACTTCGCGACGCCGTGGGTGCTGGCCTCGGCGCGGTGCGCGGTGCCGAAGGCATCCATGACGTAGATGTCGCACAGCGCGGCCATCTTCCGGGACAGTTCCTCGCCGTCCTTCTTTTCGCCCCTGTTGAATCGCACGTTCTCGAGCAGCACGATCTCGCCGGGCCGAACGTCCACTCCGTCCAGCCAATCCTTCTTGAGCGGCACCGGCACTCCCAATAGCTGCGCCATGCGCTTGGCCACGGGGGCGAGGGAAAACTCCTCGGCGTACTTACCCTCCTCGGGCCGGCCGAGATGCGACATGACCAGCACCCGCGCTCTTGCGCTAAGGGCGGCCTGAATCGTCGGCAGCGAGGCGCGAATGCGCGCATCGCTGCTCACCGCGCCGTCGGCAATGGGCACGTTCAGATCCTCGCGGATCAACACGCGCTTGGACGCGAGATCCACGTTCAGCATCTTTTTGATGTTCAAGCTCAAGGCGCTTTCGACCAGGCGACGGTGGTGTCGAGCATGCGATTGGAGAAACCCCACTCATTGTCGTACCAGGAGCACACCTTGACCAGGTTCCCCTCGATCACCTTGGTCAGGGTCGCATCGTAGGTCGACGAAGCGGGATCGTGATTGAAATCCACCGAAACCAGCGGCGCGTCGTTGTAGGCGAGGATGCCCTTGAGCGCACCGGCGGCGGCGGCCTTGACCGTGCTGTGAATTTCCTCGACCGTGGTCTTGCGCGCCGCGGTGAAGCTCAAATCGACCAGCGAGACGTTGATCGTGGGCACTCGGATCGCGAATCCGTCGATCTTGCCCTTGAGCTCGGGCAGCACCAGGCCGACCGCGGCGGCGGCCCCGGTCTTGGTCGGAATCATCGACGTGGTCGCGGACCTCGCGCGGCGCAGATCCGAGTGGTACACGTCCGTCAGCACCTGATCGTTGGTGTAGGAGTGAATGGTGTTCATCACGCCGGCCACGAGGCCGATCTTATCGTGCAGGACTTTCACCAGGGGAGCGAGGCAATTGGTGGTGCAGGAGGCGTTCGAGATCACCGTGTGGCTGGACTTCAGCACGCCGTGGTTGACGCCGTAAACCACGGTGGCATCGACGTCGTCGCCGCCCGGCGCCGAAATCACCACTTTTTTCGCGCCCGCCGCGATGTGCGCCGAGGCCTTGGCCTTGCTGGTGAACAGGCCCGTGCACTCCAGCACGAAATCCACGCCCAGCTCGCCCCAGGGAAGTTTGGACGGATCGCGCTGCGCGACCACCCGGATGCGGTCGCCGTCCACCACCATCGAATCGCCGTCGACGTGCACATCGCCGCGGAAGCGGCCATGTACAGTGTCGAAGCGCGTCAGGTAGGCATTCGTGTTGGCGTCGCCCAGGTCGTTGATCGCGACCACCTTGATCTCGCCCCGATGTTTCCCTTCGTAGAGCGCGCGCAGAATGTTGCGCCCGATGCGCCCAAATCCGTTGATCGCCACATTGATTGCCATCAGTTCTTCCTTATTTAGCCAAAACCTTGTCGATCGCCTCGGCGACATGCTCGGGCGTGAACCCGTAAGCCTTGAACAAGTCCTTCGCCGGCGCCGACGCGCCGAAGTGATCGATGCCGACGATCTCGCCCTGCAAGCCCACATAGTGCCACCAACCTGCGGTCGCGCCGGCTTCGACCGCGACGCGCCGGATCACCGACTTGGGCAGCACGCTTTGCTTGTACGCATCGTCCTGGGCGTCAAAGGTGTGGGTGCTGGGCATGGACACCAAACG